>DATIPJ010000185.1:0-6902 GCA_035472155.1 Kofleriaceae bacterium | reverse complement strand
GACCGAGCGCGCACCGGGGCCTGAGCCGAGCGAAGGCGAGCCGCTTCTCGGCCGTCAGGCCGGCGCGCGCAGCAGCGCCGCCAGCGCCCCGGGGGAGGTCACCGGCGGCGAGCAGCTCGGGCCCGTGCACACGAAGGCGCGCGCCGTGCCGCCGTCGGGGGTCTTGCCCTCGACGATCGACGGCGCGGCCCAGGGGCCTGCGATGCACAGGGTGGGCGCATAGCTCTGGCGGGCGGCGGTGAGCAGCGCGTCGCGGCCGGCGCCCTCGGTCACGACCAGGACCTGGGCATGGAGGTAGAGGTCGAGCGCGGCCAAGAGGCCCGAGTGCGCCCAGGCGTTGGCCTCGGTGGCGCCGGTCAGGCGCTGCAGCAGGTAGGTCTCGGCCAGGGTGAGCGCTGCCGTATCACCGCCGACCAGGCCGAGCCGGAGCAGCACCTGGGCGGCGATCGCGGCGCCCGCGGGGATGGCGCTGTCGTGGTGCGACTCCGGGCGGTGCACGAGCAGCGGGTCACCGGCCGGCGCCAGGTAGAACACGACCACGCCGTCCTGCTCGGCGACGAACTTGTCGCGGATCGCGCCGACCAGCCGCGTGCCGAGGTCCCACCACGCGCGATCGCCCGTGGCCTCGGCGAGGTCGAGCATGCCCGCGGCGACGAACGCGTAGTCGTCGCGCGTGCCGTCGAGCTTGGTCGCGCCGCCGTGGTACACGCGCGCGAGCCGGTCGCCTTCGATCATGCGGTCGGTGAGGAAGCGCGCGACGCGCAGCGCCAGCGCGAGGGCGGGCGCGTGGCCGGTGGTGCGCCAGGCGGCGACCAGGCCCGAGACCGCGAGGCCGTTCCAGCCCGAGAGCACCTTGTCATCGGTGCCCGGCCGCACGCGCCCGGCGCGGGCCTCGAACAGCCGCTGGCGCAGCCCGGCGAGGTGGTCCTCCTCGGCCGGCGAGGTCCGCGGCGTGACGCGCGACAGCACCGACGTGCGGTGCTCGAAGTTGCCGGCGTCGGTCACCCCGTAGGCGTGGGCGAACACCAGCGCGCCCGACGGGCCGAGCGCGGCCGCGAGCTCGCCCGGGGTCCACACGTAGAACTTGCCCTCCTCGCCCTCGCTGTCGGCATCGAGCGACGACCACAGGCCGCCCGCGGAGTCCGACAGCTCGCGCGCCAGAAACTCGACGGTCTCGGCGATCACGTGCTCGGCGCGCACCGCGAGCGGGCCGGACATGGCGGCCGCGCTGCCGTAGATCCCGAGTAGCTGCGCCTGGTCATAGAGCATCTTCTCGAAGTGCGGGACCAGCCAGCGCGCATCGACCGAGTAGCGGGCGAACCCGCCGCCGAGGTGATCGTAGATGCCGCCCTCCGCCATGCCGCGCGCCCACTTGTCGAACGCCTCGCGGGCGGGCTCGCCGTGCGACAGCCGGCCGGCGCGCGCCAGCAGATCGTGGCTCGAGCACGACGGAAACTTGGGCGCACCGCCGAGGCCGCCGAACCGCGGGTCGCAGCGCTCGGCGAGCTGGCGCGCCGCCGCGATGAGCAGTGACGCTGACAGCCGCCGGGGGTCGGTCGAGACCGCGCCGCGGCGGTAATGGGCATCGACCCGCGACAGGCCATCGAGCAGCGCCAGCGCGTTGTCCTCGGCGTCGGCTCGCTGCGTCCGGTACGCAGTGGCCATCGCCTCGAGGATCTCGCGGAAGCCCGGGCGGCCGAAACGCGGTTCCAGCGGAAAATAGGTGCCGAGGAAGAATGGCCGTCCGTCGGGCAGACAGAACGCCGAGAGCGGCCACCCGCCGCCGTCGCCTTGGACCTGGAGCGCATTCATGAACACCGCGTCGACGTCGGGCAGCTCCTCGCGATCGACCTTGATGTTGATGAACAACTCGTTCATCAAGCGCGCCGTCGCCGCGTCCTCGAAGCTCTCGTGCGCCATCACGTGGCACCAGTGACACGCCGCGTAACCGATCGAGACAAACACGGGTTTGTCCAGGCGCTTGGCCTCGTCGAAGGCGCCGGCACCCCATGGCCACCAGTCGACCGGATTGTCTGCATGTTGCCGCAGATACGGCGAGCTTTCGGCGGCGAGGCGGTTCTGCATCGCAACGATATATCACCCTGGGCCGCGCCCCGGCTGCTGGGCGAATGAGCTTCGGCCACACGGGGAACCTCGCAGAAACAGCGGCTCCCCCGTCGAGTGCCGACCCATGTGAGTCAGTGCACGCACGTGTCTCCGACGACGATCTGGCAAGTCCGGGAGATCGTGAGTGTGGGCACGGCAGAATCTGCAGACGAAAAACTGAGCACTTCGGGCAGGCCGTCGTCGACGGGCGGTGAAGATCGAGAATATCCCGCCTGTTGCTCGGCTCGTCGGTGAACAACAAAAAACTGACGTTTCTCGGTCGATCTGCGACGGACAGAATCCAAACCTCCGTTCTCAAACCGATTGGCCACGAGCACAAAAAACTGAGATGTCGGTACATGACAATCGATGTCTGAGGGGTGTTCCTCGACGAGACCGCTGCCATGCAGCCGGTACATCGAATTTCCACTAACCGCTGCGTTATCCGCATCAACTATCAATGACGATCACATTATGATTGACAGTAACGCATGCACCTAGGGTAAGGTGCCGAGCACATCGAGACGATAGGCGGGGCCGACGCCGATCGGAGAATGCTCAAGAGGGACCTTCGGCAGGTACGACCACGATCCGTCAGACGTGATCTCGTGAGCGGGTGGACTGCACCCTAACGCATTTTTTCGCTCAGAACCCGAGGAGGACAGAGCCATGACAGTGTATCGCAAGCTCTTCACAGTCTCACTGATACTGCCAGCGTCACTACTACTGGCATCTTGCGCACAAGACTCCTCCGAGGACCTGTTATCCGACGATTCTCCACTTCCCGACGTGTCAGACACCGTGCAGGCGGAGGCCAAGGCTCCGGGCATCACGGCACTCACCGAGGCTCCGGCGGGCTTCGATAACGAGAGCAACGGCTTCCCGCTGCAGTTCGCAGCGACCATGGAAGAGGCCAAGGACACGTTCTCCGAGGTCGAGCTGTTCGAGGACGGCGTCGGCCCGGTGTTCAACAACACCTCGTGCGTCAGCTGCCACGAGAACCCGTTCCAGGTCGCCGGTACCGGCAGCCAGATCACCGAGCTCCGCGCCGGTCACTTCAACGGCACCACGTTCAGCGAGCACCCCGGCGGCTCGCTGATCAACGACCGCGCGACCGACCGCTCGATCCAGGAGCACGTGCTCAGCGGCAACGAGGTGCGGACGCAACGCATCACGCTCAGCATCATGGGTGACGTCTACGTCGAGGCGATCGACAGCAACATGCTGGCCGCGGTCGCCGCGGGACAGCCGGCCGGGCAACGCGGCACGTTCATCCAGGTCGCGGTCGCCGAGTCCGGCGGCGCCCTCCGCGGCGGCCGGTTCGGCTGGAAGAACCAGAACGCGAGCCTCACCTCGTTCTCGGGCGATGCGTACGTCAACGAGATGGGCGTCACCAACCGCCTGTTCCCCACCGAGAACACCTCGAACGGCACCAACGTCCAGGGTGGCCCGTTCGACGGCAAGGGCGATCCGACGGCGACCGGCGAGGACGACGCCGGCGATGTCGACGTGTTCGCCGACTTCATGCGCTCGCTGAAGGCGCCGCCCCGCGGCCCGATCACCGCCGCCGTCACGCGCGGCCAGACCCAGTTCAACAACGCGGGCTGCGCGGTCTGCCACCGCGCGACGTACAACACGGTGCCGGCCGGCACGGTGATCAACCAGGGCGCGCTCACGGTTTCTGCCGCGATCGGCGACAAGATCATCCACCCGTTCGGTGACTACCTCCTGCACGACATCGGCACCGGTGATGGCATCGTGCAGAACGGCGGACAGGCGACCCGCAACATGGTTCGCACGGCGCCGCTGTGGGGCATCGGCGTGCGCGACCGCCTGATGCACGAGGGCAACGTGTACACCGTCCCGGACGCGATCCAGCGTCACGGTAACCAGGGCTCGGCAAGCCGCGCAGCGTTCAATCGGCTGAGCGCGGCGGCCCAGAACGACCTGGTCGCATTCGTTCTCTCGCTCTGATTCTGCTCTGATTCTGCTCTGATTCCGCTCTGATTCTGCTCTGATTCTGCTCTGATTGTGCTTGCTGGTAGATGGCCGGGTGGCAACACCACCCGGCCATCGTTGTGTTTCGGCTCAGAACGGCGTCGCGACTCCGATGTGGAGTGCGAGGTCGTCGGCCAGATCGCTGAACTGGTAATACTCGACGCTGGTCTTGAGTCGCACGCTATCGCTGATCCGGATCGCCGCGCCGGCGGTGTAGCGGAGCAGCGTCGAGCTCGATGACAGCGGGCTCTCGGCGAGCACGTTGCCCGAGCGCAACAGGCCGTCGAACCGGGCGAACGCATCGACCCGGCCGACCGGGACCTCGGCCTCGGCGTAGAACCCGTGCTTGACGAAGTGGTCGTCGTAATCGCCCGACGCGTTGGGCCCGTACTTCCAGCGCGTGGCCGGATCGCTGCCGACCGCCATGTCGGTGCGGCGCGCCAGATACTCGGCGCGGATCACGACCGCGGCCAGGCTCACGACGAGATCGGCGCCGGCGATCACGAAGCCGAGCTGCCGCCCGGGGTCGTGGTGCCCGGCCATGAACGACGCACCGAACGTCACGCCGTGGCCCGCGGCGTCGAGGTCCGCGGTGCCCGAGAGCCGCGCGCCGACCGCCGGCTCGGAGTTGTTGTCGACGTAGAACTGGTTACCGTCGCGCGACGAGACGAAGTCGAAGTCCGCCGCGTCGGGCGGGCCCTTGGGTCCCGACAGGATGTAGGCCGCGTAGTCGACCCGGCCGCCGCCGACGAAGCGCGTACCGAGCAGCTCGATGCCGTTGTCGACCCAGGGCGCGGGCAGCACGCCCTCGTTCCAGTCGCTGCGGTGCAGCATCCGGCCCATGTCGTAGGGCAGCGGCTTGTCGTTGGTGCGGTGGTTGGCCGGGTCGCCGCGCTGCGGAAAGCTGCCGAATTCGGGCGTGAACCGGCCGATGCGGACGCTGAGCTCGTCGGCGGCGCGCAGATCGACGAACGCCGCAGCGGCCTCGAAGCCGTGGCACGCGAAGCAGACCTTCACGCTCGTCGAGGCGATGCTCGTGAAGTCGATGCTCATCTTGAGCGATAGCTCCGCGGTCATGCCGTCGAGCGTGAACGTGCGCGCGCTGGTGCTGGTCGGCACCGCCAGGTAGTCGAGCTGGAGCGAGCCGGCGATCGTGCGGTGGGTCTCCGCGTTCGCGGTCGCGGCGGCCCAGAAGCTCACCGCGAGCGCGACCGCGCGCCAGCTCACGTCTTCACCACGAACGCGATCCGGACGGTGACTTCGACCTCGCCGATGTCAGGCGCGGCCTCGGTGCGGACATCGCTCAGCGCCGCGGCGACGCATGCGTTGGTCTGTGCGGTGGGGCCCGCCGCGCGAACGGCGTGCGCGCGCCGCGCCTCGCCGATCGTGAACCGCGCGACCACAGTCGCGGGCGCGGCCGGGGCACAGCGCTGGATCGCCTGCGAGCGGCGCTCGATCGCGCGCTGCACCTCGCCGGGCGGCAGCGAGCCACTGACCTCGACTCCGTCGATCTGCGCGCGCAGCTCGCGCGGCGCCGCGGGCACCGGCGGCTGCGCACCGGCCGGCGGCAACGCCACCGCGGGCGCCGACTCGATGCGCACGGCGGGCCGCGCTGCGCGCTCGCGCGACTCGCGCTGCTGGTGATTGCGATGCTTGATCGGGGTCGCGCGCACTGGCGGCCGTGCCGGGCGCTCGACGGACGCGGCCAGGCTCGCCGCCGGCGCCGAGACCGCGGGCGCAGCCGCTTCGGCCGGTCGCGCGGGTGCGGGCACGTCGACCGGCGCGACTCGATCGCTGGACCCGGGGGGTTCGCCGGAGTCGTCATCGTCCGATGATGCGACCGCCGCGGACTCGTCGGACTGCGAGAGCGTCGCCGCACCGCCGCTCACCGGCCACGCCGCGAACGCGCCGCGGTCCGCCGGGACCAGAAAGGCCGCCGCGAGCGCGAGGCCGCCGATCGCCGCGAGGCCCAACGCGATCCGCCCGCCGCGCCGCGGGCGCACGATCTGGAGCGGCTCGGTCGGGATCCGCGCCTCCGGCCCCAGCCGCACGCGATCGAGCGCATCGATCACGTCGCGCGCGGTGGTGAAGCGGTCCGACGGCTTGCGCCGCGTCAGCTGAGCGACGATGTCGTCGAGCTCGCGCGGAATCTCGAGCCCGGGGGCGCGCTCGGAGATCCGCGGCGCATCGCGCGTCGTGCGCGCCGACACCATCTCCATCATGTGGCCCTCGAACGGCGGCATCCCGCCGGTCAGCATCTCGAACATCGACATCCCGAGCGCGTACAGATCGGCGCGGTGATCGATCGGCTTGCCGGAGATCTGCTCGGGCGCCGCGAACGCCGGCGTGCCCATCGTCATGCCGCTCTCGGTGAGCCGCGCGTCGCCCGCCTCGAGCGACATCGCGAGGCCGAAATCGACGATGCGCGGGACCTCGCCGTCGGGCCCGGTGCTGACGAGGATATTCTCGGGCTTGAGGTCGCGGTGCACCAGCCCTGCGGCGTGCGCGTGGATCAGCCCCTTGCAGATGCCGCGCGCGAGCGCGATCGCGCGCCCGGGCGGAATCGGCGTCTCGCCGATCAGCGCGACCAGCGACGGACCCTCCACGTAATCCATCACGATGTAGAGCAGGCCGTGGCGGGTCTGCCCGAAGTCGACGACCTTGACGACGTTGGGGTGATCGAGCTGGCTCGCGCGCTCGGCCTCGCGCGTGAACCGGGTGCGCATCGCCGTGCTCGCCGAGTGATCGCCGAGCAGCACCTTGACCGCGTAGCGCTTGTTCGGCAGGTGGGCGTGGTG
>DATIPJ010000184.1:0-2410 GCA_035472155.1 Kofleriaceae bacterium | reverse complement strand
GCCGGTGCAGGTGGTCGCGTTCGATCAGGTGACGACACCGATCTACGACGGGCGCGCCGACAAGATCGGCAACATCGAGGCCGCGCTGGTCAGCCGCGGCGCCCTGGGCGCGTCCGATGTCGGCCAGGCGCTGGCGTGGCTCGCGGCGCACGCGCCGAAGTCGCGCATCGTGGTGGTGACCGACGGTGTGATCACGGCGGGCGCCAAGGTCGACGGGCTGCCGGCCCTCGCCAAGCAGCTCGCGAGCCGCGGCGTGGACCGGATCGACGTCGCGCTGAGCGGTGGAATCCGCGACGAGCAGGCCGCCGCGGCGGTCGCGCGCTCGGGGCTGGCGCACACCGGTGCGGTGCTCGATCTCGACCGCGGCGTGGGCGAGGTGGCGCGGCGCATCGGGCTCGCCGTGCGCACCGAGCTGCCGATCGTCGCCGAGGGCGCGCGCTGGGTGTTCCCGCACATGATCGCCGCCGCGCAGCCGGGCGACGAGGTGACGGTGTACGTGCGGCGCGCGGCGCCCGCGCAGCAGGTGGCGCTGTCGGTCGCGGGCGTGCGCACGGTGGTGTCGACGGCGGCGGTGACGCCGGCGCTGCTCGGCCGCGCGTTCGCGGGCGCGGAGATCGCCGAGCTCGATGCACAGCTCGACAAGGCGAGCGGCGACGCGGCGGCCAAGCTGCGGGCCGACATCGTGCGGCGCTCGGTCGCCGCGCGCGTGGTGTCGAGCCAGACGTCGATGCTGGTGCTCGAGTCGGATGGCGACTACGCGCGCTACGGGATCGATCGCGCGGCGCTCGCCGAGATCCTGACCGTCGGTGCGACGGGCGTGGAGCTCGCACACCGCGTGCTGCCGCGCGCGCAGATCGCCGCCCCGGCCGACGTCGTCGAGACCAAGCCGATGAACAAGAAGCAGAGCTTCGTGGTCAAGGATGCCGACAAGGCCGGGAAGTCGGATTTCAGCGACGCCAAGCGCAAGAGCGTCCCCGAGGCGGAGATCCTCGCCGATGAGATCGGCGGCGATGCCGAGGGCGGTCAGCGCGGCGCCCGCGAGGAGCTGCGCGCAGTGCGCCAGCCGGCCGAGGAGAAGGAGCCGGCGACGGAGCGCTCGAGGCGGGCGCCGCCCCGGGCTGCCGCGAGCACGGCGAGCGCGGGCAGCGCAGCCGGTGGTGGCGCGCTCGACGAGCGGCGCTTGGGCAGCCTCGTTGGTCGCGCGAACGGCCAGAACAGCCCACCGGCCGACGCCGCCCCGGCCGCGCGGCCCGAGCCGCCACGCCCCGCGCCGAGCTCGCCGCGCGTGGAGGTGCCGCTTCCCCCGCCGCCCCCGATGCGCGTGCGCAATGCGATCGCCTCGGATTCCGAGCGCGACGCCGACGGCGAGATGGACGACAATGACGATGGGCTGTCGGTCAACCGGCGCAAGCCGTCGCTGCGTGGCCCGCTCGCCGAGATCGAGCGCGCGCTCGCCGCGGGCAAGGTCGACGGTGCGCTCGCCCAGGCCGCCGCCTGGCACAAGAAGGAGCCGGGCGACGTGCTCGCGCTGATCGGGCTCGGCGATGCGCTCGAGGCGAAGAAGGACCTCGAGACCGCGGGCCGCGTGTACGGCTCGATCATCGACCTCTACCCGGCGCGCGCCGATTTCCGGCGGTTCGCCGGCGAGCGGCTCGAGCGCGTGGGCAAGGCGCAGCGCGCGCTCATCATCGATACCTACCGCCGCGCCGTCGAGCAGCGCCCCGATCACCTGACCGGTCACCGCATGCTCGCCTACGCCCTGGTCCGCGATGGCCAGTATGCGGCGGCGTTCGCCGCGATCCTCGCGGGCATCGATCAGCAGTATCCGGCGAACCGGTTCGCGGGCGCCGAGCGCGTGCTCGCCGAGGACGTCGGCATGATCGGCGCCGCGTACGTCGCGCACGCGGAGGGCAAGCGCGACGAGGTGCTCGGCCAGCTCGCGCGGCGCGGCATTCCGCTCGCGACCCGGCCGTCGACGCGCTTCATCATGTACTGGGAGACCGACGCCAACGACGTCGACTTCCACATCCGCGACGCGCGCGGCGGGCACGCCTGGTACAGCCACAAGCAGCTGCCGTCGGGCGGCGAGCTCTACGCGGACATCACGACCGGCTACGGCCCCGAGTGCTTCGCGATCCAGGGCACGCCGAAGGCCGGGCCGTACCGGCTGTCGATCAACTACTATTCGCAGGGCCCGATGGGCTACGGCATGGGCCTCCTGCAGATCCAGAAGTTCGACGGGCAGGGCAACCTGAGCTTCGAGGACCGCCCGTACGTGATCATGACCGACCAGGCGTTCGTCGACCTCGGCACGTACCGCTAGAGACCGTATTGCATACGGTCTCTAGCCTCGATCGCCTCGCGAAACGCTCGGCTGTACGGAAAAGACGGCTCGCATGCGCGAGCCTCA
>DATIPJ010000183.1:0-2065 GCA_035472155.1 Kofleriaceae bacterium | reverse complement strand
CGTTCGGCGCGCTCGGGCGCAGCTGCCTGCCGCTCGGCCCGTTCCTGCCGCTCGGCGCTGGGCGCTGCGGCGACGGGCGCGGCCGGCGTGGGCTCACGCTCGACGCGCTCCGCGCGCTCGGTGCTTTCGGTGCTTTCGGCTGCTCTGTCGGCGGTGCGGGCCGCCGAAGCTTCCGGACGCTGTTCACGCGCGTCCGGACGCGCCTCGACGCGCTCGGGCTTCGGCGCTTCTGGCGCGTGCGGCGCTTCGCTGCGCGCGGCCGCGGGTGGAGCGGCATGCTCGGCGGCAGGGCGCGTAACGACCGGGCGCGCGGCCGGTGGGCTCGCGCTCGGCGGCGACTCCTCGACGGTGCGCCGGCGGACCGTCGGCGCTCCCTGCGCCGAGGTCACGTGCGGAGACGAGCCGGTCGCGGCGGGCGATGGCTCGTGCGAACGCGCCCTCACGGGCTCGGGGCCGCGCTCGTCCACCGAATCGCTCGGCTTATCGCCGCTGGACCTCCGGCGGATCACCGTGCCGCCGGCCGCGAGACGCTGGGTCTGCTGCGGCTGCGCGACGGACTGCTTTTCTTTCTCTAGCGATCGCCGGATACGGGCGACGTCATCGGCATCGAGCGAGGACATATGGTTGTTCACTTCGAGACCGAGCGCTCGGATCTTCGCGATGAGGTCCTTGTTCGGGATGCCCACCTCTTTGGCAATCTCATAGACGCGCATCTTCGCTCCGGTCATCCTTCGCTTTGATCCGAGGGGGCATTTCTACAGTGTCTCCACCCTCAAGACCAGGGGCGTTTTGACTAGCGTTTTGGAGGGGTTGATCACCCGGGCTCCGCGGTGAATTGTCGGGGCTCGGTGACATCTCCGACACGATCCGCGAAACATCCGCGGCGCTTACCTGGCGGCGCAGACTCCGCGACAGCCCCGCTGCTGTCACGCACGCCGCCTTCGGGTGGACATAAGCCCCACGACCGGGGAGGGGCCCGCCACGCCGCCCGCCTTCCCCAGCCCCGTGATGATGCCGATCCAGGACCAGGCGCGGCCCATCGAAGGCCAACCGCACCAGCTCGCGCTGGGGCGCTGTGGTCCTGCATCCTGTGCAGGTTCGCATAGGTACACGAGAAGTCAGGACGACACCTCCGAAAGCCAGCTGATGGCACGCTGGCGCAGCCGTGCGAGATCCCCCATGTCGATGCCGGTCGTGGTCGCGATCGCCTCGATCGGGGTCTTGATGAGGTCTTCGGGAGAGTGAATGTTGGCGGTCGCGAGCACGTTGAGGACGTCCTCGTCGACACCGTCGAGCTCCAGGAGCTGTTGCGTGCCCGACATGTGGGCGCGGCGCTCGGCCTCCTTGCGCGCATCGTCGCGGCGGCGGCCGCCCGAGGCCATGTACTGCTGCGCCGACTCGATGATGCGGCGGGCGCCCTCGGGCCCACTGACGCCCGGTAGGCCCGCGAGCTCCTCGATGTGGGCGCGGCCCAGCTCGCCGACCGAGCGCCAGCCGAGCTTGAACAGCGTGTCGGAGACCGAGTTGTCGAACCCGGCGCTCTCGATCGCCTGCGAGATCTGCTCCTTCGCGCGGCGCTCGAGCTCGTAGATCTTCGATTCGCTGTGGATGTCGATGCGCCAGCCGGTGAGCTGCGACGCGAGCCGCACGTTCTGGCCCTTCTTGCCGATCGCCAGCGAGAGCTTGTCGTCGGGGACGATCAGCTCCATGCGGTGGCCCTCGGCGTCGATGATGACGCGCGACACCTCGGCGGGCGCGATCGCATTGCACACGAAGCGCGCCGGGTCATCGTCGTACGGCACGATGTCGATCTTCTCGCCGCGCAGCTCCTGGACCACCGCCTGGACGCGGCTGCCCTTCATGCCGACGCAGGCGCCGACCGGGTCGACGTCGCGATCGCGCGACGACACGGCGATCTTCGCACGCGCGCCGGGCTCGCGCGCGCTCGACTCGATGCGCACGATCTTCTCGTAGATCTCTGGAACTTCCTGCTCGAACAGCTTCTCGAGCAAACCCTTATGCGTGCGCGACAAGATCACCTGCGGGCCGCGGGCGTTGCGATCGA
>DATIPJ010000182.1:0-2546 GCA_035472155.1 Kofleriaceae bacterium | reverse complement strand
GCTCCTCTACGAACCAAAGTTTCGCCTTGAACATGGGCGCGGCGGCTTGCCCTGCATCCCACCGATCTCGTATCTGCTGCCCTGTGGCTGATCCGTCTACCGACCCGGTCGGCTCTCGGGACCTTTTCGCTTGGTGCAACGTCGGCGAAGAGGCCTTGCAGGCCCTGGGTTGCGCAGCGACGACCGGAATCGAACCGGTGTTTTGTTCGGCCATTCAACTAGGCACCGCGGGCGCCTGTCACCCGGCATCCTGCGGTCCAGTTGCGGTCCTTTTCAATCGGCGCTGCGGTCCGTTTGCGGTCCCAAAACCCACCGACAGCCGAAACAAGAGCGAACCGCGTCCCGTGAGGCTCAGCCGCTTCGCGGATGTTCGCCCCTGTTCGCGGGTCTTCGCAGACAAAAGTATCGGGGCGCCGAGATTCGAACTCGGGACCTCACCGACCCGAACGGTGCGCGCTACCAGGCTGCGCCACGCCCCGATGCGCGGTCAGTATCCCATACCGCTATCTTCGCCCGGTGCCTGCCGCGACGATCGACATCCTGCGCGAGCTCGACGGCATCCTCGAACCGCAGCGCTTCGAGGACTACGGCCCGAACGGATTGCAGGTGCCCGGACCCGAGCAGGTCGAGACGATCGCCACCGGCGTATCGGCCAGCGTTGAGCTGTTCGAGCTTGCCGCGGCCGAGCGCGCGCAGCTGCTGCTCGTCCACCACGGCCTGTTCTGGGGCTCTGGCCCTCGACCGATCGACGCGGCGCTCAAGCGGCGCCTGAAGATGCTGTTCGACGCGGACATCGCGCTCGCCGCCTACCACCTCCCGCTGGACGCCCACGCGCAGTTCGGCAACAACGCACTGCTCGCGCAAACGCTGGGTGCAGACAAGCTTGAGCCGTTCGCGCTGTATCGCGGCCAGCCGATCGGGATCCTCGCGCGCCTGCCCGGTGAGGGCGTCTCGCCCGAGGCGCTGTTCGCGCGCGTACATGAGATCACCCAGCGTGAGCCGCTCGTGTTCGACGCCGGTCCGGCGCGCGTGCGCAGCGTCGCGATCGTCTCCGGCGCCGGCTCTGACTACCTCGCCGAAGCGGCCGCCGCCGGCGCCGACGCGCTGCTGACCGGCGAGCCGGTCGAGCGCGCGATGGCCGGTGCGCGAGAGGCACAGCTGCACTTCATCGCCGCCGGGCACTACGCGACCGAGACCTTCGGCGTGAGGCGCCTCGGCGAGCACCTGGCCGAGCGCTTTGGCGTGCGCCACGTCTTTCTCGACGTGCCCAATCCCGTCTGAGCGCACGCTTCGCCGCGACGCCCGGCGGACGTTCGCCGCGACGCTCGTAAATTGCGCCTGCTGGCTCTAACATTGACTGGTCAGGCAGTTTGATTGATCTACGAGGAGGAGAGGTCCGGATGGAGGTCACGACGGCGTCGACCGCGGGGTCGGCAACGGGATCGCAAACGATCGCCGATCTGATCCCGCGGGCTGCCGCGGCATACGGCGCGAACACGGCCATCCGCCATAAGCGCGACGGCGCGTGGCAGGACGTCAGCTACGAGCAGCTCGCCGAGATCGTGCAGGAGATCGGCCTCGGGCTGATCGATCTCGGAATCGAGCCGGGCGACCGCCTGTGCATCCTCGCCAACACGCGCCCGGAGTGGTCCTACGCCGACATGGGCGCGACCTCCGCCGGCGCCGTCGTCGTGCCGATCTACCAGACCAACTCTCCCGACGAGTGCCTGTGGGTGATCTCCGACTCCGAGGCCTGCGCGATCGTCTGCGAGAACGCCGAGCAGCTGGAGAAGATCGCCGCGATCCGCGACCAGATCCCCGGCATCCGCACGATCGTCGTGATCGACCCGCCGGACTCCGACTCGATCGCCGGCGGCCCGTCCGACGCCGTCCGCGCGATCGGCGCTGCGCCGCTGGTCGCGTGGCGCACGGCGCCGCCGAAGATCGCACGGACGTTTTTGAACAGCTGCTCGTCGGCCTCCTGGAAGGGCTTCTGCAGCTCCTCGGGCACGGCTTCGCCGCGATTGATCATGTCGCGGACCTTCGCGCCGAGCTTGATCGCAGCCTCGGCACGCGCCTGGTCCTCGGCGCCCTGAGCCTCGATCGCGCCGTGGGCGAGCGTGTAGATCTTCTCGAACACGCGCGGCACGGACGGCAGGTACGTCGGTTTGACCTCCTGCAGCTCGGGCACGATCTGCTTGGTGTCGCCGCCGAAGTAGGCAAGCGTGCCGCCGAGGTCGAACACGGCGAGCTGGATCAAAAGCGCGAACGAGTGCGCGAGGGGGAGGTACAGGTAGATGACCTCGTCGCCCTGGATCTCGCCGGCCTCGCCGACCATGTCGATGATCGCGCGATAGTTGCCGTGCGTGAGCACGCAGCCCTTGGGCGGGCCGGTCGTGCCGGAGGTGTAGATGAACGTGAACGGGTCCTCCGGGCGCACCGCCGCCCGGCGCGCTTCAAGCTCCTCGGCCGAGCGTCCGCGGCCGCGAGCGCGCACGTCCTCGAGCGGGATCGCGTGGAGCGAGGCAGCCTCGGCACCGCTGTTG
>DATIPJ010000181.1:0-1608 GCA_035472155.1 Kofleriaceae bacterium | reverse complement strand
GCAGAAGATCGTCATCGACGGCAAGCCGGTGACCTTCAAGATGGACAGCGAGGACGACCAGGCCGATCCGAAGACCGGCACCACCGTCGCCCAGAAGCTCGTGGACGCCAAGGTCGCCGCCGTGGTCGGCCACCTGAACTCGGGCGTTTCGATCCCCGCCTCGGAGATCTACAGCAAGGCGGGCATCCCGATGATCTCGGGCTCGGCCACCAACCCGCAGCTCACCGAGCGCGGCATGAAGAGCGTGTTCCGCACCGTGGGCCGCGACGACCAGCAGGGCCCTGCCATCGCCGCGTACATCGCGCACGAGCTGAAGGCGAAGAAAGTCGCCCTCATCGACGACAAGACGGCGTACGGCGAAGGCCTCGCCAACGAGGTCGAGAAGACGCTGAAGGCCGACAAGGTGAACGTGGTGAGCCGCGAGCGCACCACCGACAAGGAAACCGACTTCAAGGCGATCCTCACCAAGATCAAGGCGAAGAACCCCGACGTGGTCTTCCACGGCGGCATGGACGCCACGGGCGGCCCGCTCCTCAAGCAGGCGCGTGAGCTCGGCATCAAGGCGGTGTTCGCGTTCGGCGACGGCGCCTGCACCGACGAGATGGGCAAGCTCGCGGGCGCCGCTGCCGAGGGCATGGTGTGCTCGCAGGCGGGCCTGCCGCGCGAAGCGGCCGACCCGGAATTCGTGAAGGCCTTCAACGCCAAGTTCGGCGAGATCAAGCAGTACGCGCCGTACTTCTACGATGGCGCCAACGCGATCATCGAGGCCATGAAGAAGGCCAACTCCGTCGATCCGGCCAAGTTCACGCCCGAGATGTACAACGTCTCGTTCAAGGGCGCGACCGGAACCGTGGAATTCGACGCCAAGGGCGACCGCAAGAACGCCGAGATGACGATCTTCAAGCTGCAGAACGGCAAGGTCGTCCCCATCTCGATCGTGAAGAACGGCACGGCGACCCCGTTCAACGCGGCAGCGCCCGCCCCGGCGGCGGCTGCTGCTCCGGCGGCGGCACCCGCGCCCGCCGCGGCTGCGGCCCCTGCGGCCGACGCGAACAAGGGAGATACCAAGAAGAAATAAAAAGGCGGGACTACCCGTCACCAACTGACGGCACCTTCGGGTGCCGTTTTTTTTGCTTACAATCCCCGGCGTGGACATCTTCCTCCAGCAGATCGTCAACGGCCTCACGCTGGGGTGCGTCTACGCCGTCGTGGCGCTGGGGTACACGATGGTCTACGGGATCATCCAGCTCATCAACTTCGCCCACGGCGAGGTCGTGATGATCGGCTGCATGGTGGCCTTCTCGGTGATCGTGGCCCTCGCCCCCATGGGGCTGCCGCCCCTGCTGGTGGTCACCCTCGGCACGCTGGTCGCGATTCCCGTCTGCATGGGCGTGGGCTTCGCGGTGGAACGCATCGCGTACCGGCCGCTTCGCAACGCGCCGCGCCTGGCGCCCCTCATCACCGCGATCTGCGTCTCGATCGTGCTGCAGCACCTGGCGCTCCTCGTCTGGAGCCGCAACATCATCGCCTTCCCGCAGATCATCGAGCTCAAGCTGATCCACCTGGGCAACTCCGACTCGAGCGCGGCCATCAGCAACGTGCAGGTCG
>DATIPJ010000180.1:0-11485 GCA_035472155.1 Kofleriaceae bacterium | reverse complement strand
TCTCCGACAACATCCCACGCACCTGGGGCTGCTCGTCCGCCGGAAAGGCGTTCACGATCCGGTCGATCGTGGCGGCCGCCGAATTCGTATGCACGGTCGCGAAAACGAGGATGCCGAAGCTGGCGAGCTGGAGGGCGGCCTTCATGGTCTCGCCGCCGCGCAGCTCGCCGACGAGGATGATGTCGGCGTTTTCGCGGCCCGCGCTGCGGATGGCCTCGAGGAAGCTCGGGACGTGCTCGCCGACCTCCTTGTGGGTGACGAGGCACTTGCGCGGCTGGTGGACGAACTCGACCGGGTCCTCGATGGTGAGGATGTGGCCCGCGCGGTTGCGATTGATGTAGTCGATCATGGCGGCGAGCGTGGTGGACTTGCCGCTGCCGGTGGGGCCGGTGACGAGCACCAGGCCCGAGCGCAGCTCGGCGAGCTTGCGAATGCCGGCGGGGACATTGAGGGCGTCGAGCGAGAGGATCTCGCTCGGGATGGCGCGGAACACGGCGCCCGCCCCGGTGGTCTTGCGCAGGTAGTTGGCGCGGAAGCGCGCGCGCTTGCCGTGGGCATGGGCGAAGTCGAGGTCGCCGGTGGCGGCGAACTGGGCGGCTTGCTCGCGCGACATCAGCGGCGCGAGCAGGGCGTCGACGTCGGCCGGGGTGAGCAGCGTGTCGCCCTCGGGGACGAGGTCGCCGCGGACACGCATCATGGGCGGGTAGCCGGCGCCGAGGTGGAGGTCGGAGCCGCCGCGCTCGAGGAGCTTGTCGAACAGAGCGGCGATGGCGGTCATTCGCGATCCTTTCGGCCGAACAGGCCGCCGCGCTTGGCGGGCTCTGGAGCGGCCGGGTGGAGCGCCGCGTGGAGCTCCTTCTTGTTGTCCGCCTGGCGGACGGCGATGTCCTCGGCCAGCTTGCCGGCGCGCACGAGCTCGGCGAGGGAATCGTCCAGGCGGATCATGCCGAACGCGCGGCCGCGCTGCATGAGGTTGGGGAGCTGGAACAGCTTGTTGTCGCGGATGAGGTTGGAGAGCGCGAGCATGCCGACCAGGAGCTCGACGGCGGCCACCACGCCGGTGCCCTGGGCGTTGGGGAGCAGGCGCTGGGCGACGATGGCCTTGAGCGCTGCGCCGAGCGACGCGCGGACCTGCGACTGATCGTCGGGCGGGAACATGTCGATCAGGCGATCGATCGTCTTGGCGGCCGACGGCGTGCTCATGGTGGCGAGCACGAGGTGGCCGGTCTCGGCGGCGGTGAGGGCGATCTCGACGGTCTCGCGATCGCGGAGCTCGCCGATGACGATGACGTCGGGGTCCTCGCGCAGCGAGGCCTTGAGCGCGGCGGCGAACGACATCGTGTGGCAGCCGACCTCGCGCTGCGAGACGACGGCGGCGTGCTTGGGGTGGACGATCTCGACCGGGTCCTCGATGGTGAGGATGTGGATCGGATCGGCGCGGTTGAGCAGATCGACGAGGGCGGCGAGCGTGGTCGTCTTGCCGTGGCCGCTCGGACCGGCGATCACGACGAGGCCCTGGTGGTGCTCGGTGACCTTGGCGACCGCGGCGGGAAGGCCGAGCTCGTCGAGCGTGGGCGGCTTGGCGACGGCGAGGCGGAACGCGCCCTTGAGGCCGCCTTGCTGGCGCGAGACGTTGGCGCGCAGGCGGCCGGCGCCGGGGACGTTGATGGCGAGGTCGACGTAGCCGCGGTCGGCGAGCTGCTTCCTGCGCAAGGGGCCCAGGAGCGGCAGGAGGAGCGCCTCGACCTCCGGGGCGGCGCGCGGGTTGGCGTCGAGCGCGACGAGCTCGCCGACGGCGCGCACGAGGACCGGGCGGTTGGCGGAGATGTGGAGGTCGGTGGCGTTGCGGCGGCGGGCCTCGGTGACGAGCGCGGCGAGAGCGGGCGGGACCTCGGAGGCCTCATCGACGAGCCCGGCGGGCGGCGGCTCGTCGGCCGCGGCGACCGGCACCGCGTGCGCGGGCGTGCCGACGGACTTGCGCCGGGCGCGCGGCGCTTCACCGTGCGCCGACGAGCTCTGCGACTGAGTGCGCGCAGTGATCGAGCCGCCCTGGGCCGGCGTTGTGGTGCGGCCGGTCGCGACGTCGCGGGTCGGCGTCGGTGTGCGCGCCGGGGCGAGCTCGAGGCCGCGCGCGGGGTGCAGCGTGTCCGGGTGCAGCGCGTTGGGGTGCAGCGCGTTGGGGTGCAGCGCGTTCGGAGTCGCCGTGCGCGACACGGTGGGGACCGGCGTCGGGCGGGCGGGCGGCTGTGGCGGCGGGCGGTGCTCGATGCGCAGCATCACGTCGGCGCCCTGGCGGATGAACTGTGCGCGCAGCGCTCGCCCGTCGAGGTCGATCGCGACCGGGTCGCCGACCTTGTCCTTCGACGGCACGATCGCCGTGAGCTCGGTGTCGCGGATCAAGTGCATGAGCTGGGGCAGGGTCACCGCGGACGCGGTCAGCGTCTGGTAGGCGCTGTTGATGCGGACTGCGACCTGGCGGCCGGTGGCGACGACGAGCTCGGTGGCACCGGGACGGTCGAGCTGGGCGAGTAACTGCATCAGCTGCGCGCTCACAAGACGACCATGGTACTACGCTTCGCGTGACTCGCTGGCAGCGCTACTGGTTTGCTGAAGGTGGGCGCTCGTCCGCCGCGGTCCTACGCATTGCGATCGCTCTATCGGTGCTGCTCACGCTGCGACAGCTCGCCACGCTGTCGACCGTGCGCATCCCAGGGCCAGCGGAGCTCTACCGTCCGATTGGAATCTGGATGGTGTTTGGCCATCTCGTGCCGCCCGCGCCGGTGGTGACGTGTCTCTGGGTGCTCGCGATCGGCGGCAGTGCGCTGATGTTCGTCGGGCTGTTCTCACGCACGTCGACGGTCGTGAGCTTCGTCGCGTCGCTCGCGCTGACCTCAGCATCTTTCTCATCGAGCGCCACGTGGTCACATCAATACAATGTCGTGTTCCTCGCGCAGCTCGCGTTTCTCGGCGCGCGGGGCGGCGACACGCTCTCGCTCGACGCGTTGATCCGCCGGCTGCGCGGACTGCCGCTGCTCGACGTGCCGCGCGGTTATCAGTGGTCGGTTCGCCTGGTGCAGCTCGCGGTCGCACTGATGTTCGCGGGCGCGGCGTTTCACAAGATCCTGCACGGGCATTTCACGCTGCGCTGGGCGCTCTCGGACAACCTGCGCCACCAGCTGCTGGTGCGCTACGACCTCGCGGGGCTGCCGCGCCCCGCGGTCGCCGACTGGATCATCGACGACGTGTGGCGCTTCCGCACGGCGGCGGTGCTGAACCTCCTCTCGCAGGCGACGCCGATCCTGGCCTGCGTGCTGGTCCGGCGGCCGCTCGTGCGCGCGCTGTGCGGCGGGTTCTTCGTGCTCGAGACGATCGCGCTCGGGCTCGTCGTCAATCTGTGGAACTGGCACTGGCTGCCGCTGGTCGCGGTGTTCATCGACTGGGATCGCCTGTTTGCGCTCGTCATGAGGCGGCCGGTCGCGTCGTCGCCACCCGCGCTTGCGCCCGCTGCTCCGGCCCGCACCAGCGCCGCCGGCGCACCGCCGCGCTGGGCGCGTCATTTCGTGATTGGCTTCGTCATCTATGACGCATTGACGGCGATCATTCCAACACTCGATCAGCGGCTCAACACATATCCATTCTCCGCATTTCCCATGTTCGCCAATGTGCGCGCGCGCGCGCCTTATGACGAGCATCGTTCGTACGCAGTGCCGGGCGACCACTTCGTCGCGATCTCGGACCGCCCGCTCGACGACCACGCGCAGCGCTGGATCGATCACATGAACCGGCGCCTGTACCTGGTGACCGATCCGGTCGCGTTCCAGAAGCGGCTGGCTGCGATTCTCGCCGATATCCAGGCGCGCTTCCCGAGCTTCGGCATCCATGGGCTGCGGCACTACCTGGCAATCTTCGAGGCGCCGGCGTACCCCGCCCCCGCCCGCTTCGAGCTTCACGAGATCGCCATCATGGGTGAGCTCGACGCATCGGGAACTTTTCGGAGTGTGCTCGGGGCACTCGATGCGCGCGGGGTCACACTGCGCCCGCAGCACGTCGACACGACGGGGGCTCGGCTCGTTGCGTACACCGACGACCGACCGGTACCCCGCGAGATCTCCGCACCGCGCGAGGGCGAGCGCTTTTTGACCGGCACGATCGAGGGGGATCCGCTGTACGTCGTGGCAATCGTCGAGGGTACGCCGTGGCTGGTGGCGACGCGCAAGGCGTGGCGCTGGGAGTAGCGGTGCACTGGCTACCCTGGGGTGGCCTGCTCGGACGTTCCTGTCTCCGAGGGATCTCGAGCCGGCTGCACGAACGTTCCGGTCTCGATGAATCGAGGAACCGGCCGATAAACCGACGAAGACGGCGATGTCTAGTACAACCGCGATGGCGGCGAGGCACCTACACGCGCCACTGCCTGACCCCTATCGGGTCCTGTTCGACCATCTGGCGGCAGGTGCCGCGCGCTGCGGTCTGATCTTCGAGCGCGAGCAGGTCGTCGGCATCGAGGTCCTCGACAGCAACGCTGCGTTCGAGCCGCTGCGCGGCTGCCTGCCGCAGCTGTTAGACGTGTTCTCGCGGGTGAGCCTCGAGGGCCGGCCGGAGCGGATCGAGGTCCGCGTCGACGAGGCCCTGCTCGCGGCCTCGGCGTATCCGGTCGGCAGCCACGAGGTGATGGTCGTGCTCGAGGACGTGACGGCGCGCGAGCGGCTCGAGCAGCGCTCGCGCGAGCTGCATCATCGCTTCGAACAGGCGTTCCATGGCAACGCGGCGGCGATGGTGATCGCCCGCCGTGATGACCTCCGCATCCTCGACGTCAACCCGCGCTGGCTCGAGATGTTCGGCGCGACGCGCGACGAGGTGATCGGCCGCACCGCGATCGAGGTCGGCTTGATCACCTCCGCCAGCGCCGAGACCCGGATCGCCGAGCACCGGCAGCGGCCCGAGGGCTACGACGTCGAGCTCCAGCTGCGCACGCTGGCCGGCGCGCCGATCACGGTCCTCGCGAGCGCCAAGCCGATCGACATCGCCGAGGGCCGCTGCACGCTCACGACGCTGATCAACATCACCGATCGCAAGCACGCCGAGGAGGCGTTCTCGGTCGCGTTCAGCGCCAGCCCCGCCGGCATGATGCTGGTCGACGCCGCCACCGATGCGGTCGTCGCGGTCAACGGCCGCATGCTCGAGATGATCCGCGGACTGCGCGAGGACCTCGTCGGGCGCAAGACCGCGGACCTGACGCTGATCCGCCGGCCATCGCGGGAGGAGCTGCTCGCCGAGATCGCGCGCGCGGGGCGGATCAGCGGCGTCGAGGTCGAGCTCGCGGTCAACGGCGGGCCGCCGGTGTGGGCGCTGGCGTCGACCGAGATGGTGACGCTGCACGATCGGCAGCACCGGCTCTCCGTGTTCACCGATATCACGCCGCGCAAGCGCTTCGAGCGCCGGCTGATGACCCAGCTGCTCGTCGGGCGCCGGCTGGCCGAGACCTCCGATCTCGAGATCGCCGTCCCGCACGTCCTCGAGGGCCTGTGCCGCGGCGAGGGCTGGGACTGCGGCGCGGTGTGGCTGCCGGGCGCGTACGATCACGCACTGTCGTGCTGCGGCTGGTGGCTCGATCCCGAGCTCAGCGACGCGCTCGGACCGCCGACGCAGCACATCGAGCGCTCGTCCAGTGGTCTGGTCGGGCGCGTGCTCACCACCGGCGTCGCGGAGAAGGTCGAGCTCGACCGCGCGACCGGCGCGCACGGTGTTCCGGCGGTGGCCGCGGGTATGCGCTTCGCGGTGGCGTTTCCGCTCCTGCGCGGCAACACGGTGCTCGGCGTCGTGGCGATGGCGGCGCGCGAGTGCGACCCGGTGCTCGACACCGCCGAGCGCGGGCTCTACGAATCGGTCGGCCGGTTGCTCGGCATGTTCGTCGAGCGCGCAGGGGCCGAGGCGTCGCTGCGCGAGCTCAACGTCGAGCTCGAGCGCCGCGTGCTCGAGCGCACCCACGCACTCGAGACCAGCAACCGCGACCTCGAGGCGTTCAGCTCGTCGGTCTCGCACGACCTGCGCGCGCCGCTGCGCGCGATCCACGGGTTCTCCGAGATCCTGCTCGAGGACTTCGCGCACGAGTTCCCCGACGAGGCGAGCGACCTATTGTCGCGGATCCACGCCAGCGGTGGCCGCCTGCGCGAGCTGATCGAGGACCTGCTCGAGTTCTCGCGCCTGGGGCGCGGCGGGCTGCGCCTGAGCCAGGTCGAGCTCGATCCACTCGTGCGCTCGGTGTGCGACGAGCTGGTCGCGGGTCGCGCGGTCGGCGACCGGCTCGATCTGTTTCTCTCGCCGCTCGGGACCTGCCGCGCCGACGCCACGCTGCTGCGCACGGTGTGGACCAACCTGATCGACAACGCGCTCAAGTACTCGCAGAACCGCGAGCGGATCCGGATCGAGATCGGCCGCGAGGTCCGCGGGAACGAGGTCATCTACCACGTCGCCGACAACGGTACCGGGTTCGACATGGCGCTCGCCGATCGGCTGTTCGGCGTGTTTCAGCGGCTGCACGCAGCGACCGAGTTCGAAGGAACCGGCATCGGCCTCGCCAACATCCGCCGGATCATCGAGCGCCACCACGGGCGCGTGACGGCGAGCTCGGAGCTCGGCCGCGGCAGCAGGTTCGAGTTCACGCTCGGTACGGAGATCAGGTGATGGCCCTCAAGCTGTTGATCGCCGACGACAGTCCCGATGACGCCACGCTGGTGGCCCACGCGCTCAAGCGCGCCGGCTACGAGGTCGACTGGTTGCGCGTCGACGAGGAGGCCGACTTCGCCCGCGAGCTGCCGGGCGCCGAGCTCGTGATCTGTGACTTCTCGATGCCCAAGTTCTCCCCGATCCGCGCGCTCGAGGTGATCCGCGAGTGCGGGCTCGCCACGCCGCTGATCCTGGTCTCCGGCAACGTCTCCGAGGAGTGCGCGCACCAGATCATGACGCTCGGGGCCGTGAGCTACCTGCTCAAGGACCGGCTCGAGCGTCTCGGCCAGGCAGTGCACGAGGCGCTGCGCGGCTGCTCCAAGAAGCCTGCCGCCTAGCTGCCGCGGAATACGGCATGGCACCTACCCCCTCGAGAGGCGGCGTGGACCCGGGGCATTGATCTCACTCGGCGCGGACTGTCTGTGTCTGCGGGCATGTACACGCGCCGCGCTACCCGACGGTTACCCCAGACGGCGTGGCCCGCAAATCGCACTTTTTCGCGCACCGTGGGGGGGCCACACGACATCGCCGTATGGCGATCGCAGTTCGCGCACGAGGTCATCGGCGACTCGCCGCAGGTCCTCGAGGCGCTCGACACGATCAGCCACGTCGCGACGACCGACTGCAGCATCCTCATCACCGGCGAGACCGGCACGGGCAAGGAGCTGTTCGCGCGCGCCGCGCACCGCGCATCGCCGCGCCGTAACCGCGCCCTGATCCCGGTCAACTGCGCCGCGATCCCCGAGACGCTGCTCGAGACCGAGCTGTTCGGTCACGTCAAGGGCGCATTCACCGGGGCGACCAACGCGCGCACCGGGCGGTTCATGGCGGCGCACGAGGGCACGATCTTCCTCGACGAGATCGGCGACCTGCCGCTGGCCGCGCAGGCCAAGCTCCTGCGCGTGCTGGAGGAGCGCGTGGTGTCGCCGGTGGGCTCGGACAGCGACCTGCCGGTCGACGTGCGCATCATCGCCGCGACGCACAGAAACCTCACGCAGATGGTCGAGCAGGGCAAATTTCGCGCGGACCTCTACTTTCGCCTCGCGGTGGTGCCGGTCCACCTGCCGTCGCTGCGCGAGCGACCGGACGACATCCTCGCGATCGCGAACGTCTGCATCGCGCGCGCGCGCGACAAGCTCGGCCGCCACATCGAGGGCTTCGATACGGCGGCGCGCGCGGCGCTGTGCGCGTATCACTGGCCGGGCAACGTGCGCGAGCTCGCGCACCTGATCGAGCGCGCGGTGCTGCTCGCGCGCAAGCCGCTGTTGACACCGGCCGATATCCCGATGCCGACCACCAAGGCCAGGTTCGCGCGCGGTTCGGTGGACGCGACCCCGGCCACGCTGGCGGCCGAGCTGAGCGATGCGTCGCTCGATCTGCGCTCGGCGCTCGAGGCGCTCGAGCGCAAGCTGATCGAGCGCGCGCTGCAGAAGACCGGCGGCAACCGGACCGAGGCCGCGGCGATGCTCGGGCTCAACCGGACCACGCTGATGGAGAAGCTGCGCAAGCACAGCGGGTAGGCTGGGCGTGATCGACTCGCGTGTGCGAGTGAATGAGCTTTCTCGGGTGGTGTGTGACCCGATCGAGGCGCGGGCGCTCTCGATGAGAGCAGGCCTCTGCGGCCCGAAAGGAACCTCATGCGCCACCTCGCTCGGGTCGTCGCCGTGCTCGCTGTTCTCTCGATCGCTGGGTGCACGTCGTCGACGGATCCTGCCGACGACGACGGAACCGGCGGCGACGGCAGTGGTGGTGGGGGCGGCGGTGGAGGCAGCGGGGGCGGCAACGCACCGCCGGGGCTGATCTTCAGTGGCTACAAGGACACCAGCATCCACATGAACTGGAACACCAATGTCATCTCGACGATGGTGCCCGGCTCCTTGACGACGCTGGTCACCGATCTCGCGGCGAACAACAGCAAGGCGATCACGCTCGCGTTCGCGACCGGCGAATGCGGTAGCGAGAACTGGGGCGGCGCGCCGGGTGCGGCGATGGCCACCGCCAATGTCTCGCTGCTGACCGGTGCCGACGTGAAGTACATCCTGTCGACCGGGGGCGCCGCCGGCTCGTTCACCTGCGGTTCCGACGCGGGCTTCGAGGCGTTGCTCGCGCGCTGGGCGTCGCCGAACCTGATCGGCGTCGATTTCGACATCGAGGCGGGCCAGAGCGAGGCGCAGATCGGCGATCTGATCCGCCGCGCCAAGGTCGCGCACACCGCGCACCCGGCGCTGCGGTTCAGCCTGACGCTCGCGACGCTCGCGAACAACAATGGCGCCAGCACCGCGCAATCGCTCGGCGCCAGCGTGGCCGACAGTTTCAACATCAAAGGCGACCAGACCCTGGCCGCGGTCAAGAGCATCCTCGGCTTCGACGGCACCGAGGCCACCTGGCCGAGTTACGTCACCGTCAACCTCATGACCATGGACTACGGCGCGCCCGGCGCGGGCGTCTGCGTGGTCAGCGGCGGTCTGTGCGACATGGGCGAATCGGCGATCCAGGCCGCGCACAACCTGCACGACCGGTTCGGCGTTCCGTTTACCGGCATCGAGCTCACGCCGATGATCGGCGGCAACGACGTGCAGAGCGAGCACTTCACGCCGGCCAATGTCGACACCATGACCGCATTCGCGATCGCGAAGAGCCTCGCCGGGGTCCACTACTGGTCCTATGACCGCGATACCGACTGCCCGCAGGGCTCGGCGTCGCCGATTTGTAACTCTCTGGGTGGTGTCGGTGCGCACGGATTTCTCCGACGGTTTCTCGCTGCGGGCCTCGCGCGCGCGTTGACGCCTCGCCCGCGGATCCGTCAGCGTGATCGTTGACGTTGACGTTGACGTGATCGTACCCGTGATCGTGGCCGTGCACGTGCACGGGAACGATACCGTGATCGTGATCCCCCCCGATCCGAGAGCAGACCCTTGAGGCGCAATGCGGCCCGCGCCGGTTGGTCGACGCCTCGCCCGCGGTTTGGTTGACGCCTCGCATGCAGGTGTGATCGTCGGCCAGGCGCGTCGGTGCGATCGGGGAGTATGCTCGGGGTCGACAATGAGACTCTGCCCGCTCACGATCGCGGCGCTTGCCGCCGCGGTGAGCACACGCGCGACCGCGGCGCCGCTGGTCGTCGTGGTGCGCGAGGGTAGCGATGATGCGCTCGCGGTGGCGCGGCTGCGTGGTCAGCTCGCCGATCTCGATGTCACGCTGACCGTCGCGCGTGGCGCGGTCGAGCCGGCGCTCGATAACCAGCTCGCCTCGGCGGCGCGGCTGGCGGACGATGGAGGCGCGCGCGCCGTGGTGTGGTTCATCGCGCGCGGCGGCGGGCTGTCGGTCGCGGTCGCGACCCCGGGCGATCATCGGCTGTTCGTGCGCGAGATTCCGGCGGCCGACCCGTCGGCGGTCGCGGAGGCCGCCGCGGTGGCCGCGCGCGGAGCGATCCGAGCGCTCGGCGAAGGCGGCACGATCGGCGTCGAGGTGGCTCCGCTGGGCGCGCGGCGCGGGTTCGGGCTCGAGCTGGCGATCGGCTGGCAGGTCGCGCTCGACGCAGGCGCCGATGTCGGGGCGCAGGCGATCGCGCAGCGCACGACGGTGGCGCGCGGCCCGTGGGCAGGCGCGCTCGCGCTGACGCTCGGGCCGGCGCTCCGCCACGACGCCGGGGCGGCTGCGGTCGAGCTGTCGCGCAGCTCGGCCGCGCTCGCGCTCGAGCGCCGCATGGCGAGCTTCGCGCTGGCCGTGTCGGCGGGCGCCGCGCTCTACCACCGCGCCACGGTCGCGACGTCGGGCGATCTCGCGCCGACACCGGCGGCCGTTACCGTCGCGGCGATCGCCGGCGCGGAGCTGCGCTGGCGCTGGCGGCCGCGCGGCGGCTCGTTCGGCGTCGATGCCATGGTCGGCGTCGATGTCGTGCCGGGTGCGCCCGAGCTCGCGGTCGCGCGCGGCGCCGAGGTCGATTCGCTCGGCCGTGTGCGGATGGTTCAACCGCGCTTCTCGCTCAGCTTCGTCGCGGGGTTACCGTGATCGGCGACGTTGGCGAGGCACCGGCTGACCCGGTTTGCTCCATGTTCCCCTCTATCAAGCTCAGATGATGCCTGCTCTCGCCACGGTCGGCCCCGACCCGCGGATCGCTGCCGCGGCGGCAGGCGATCGCCCAGCGGCGCAGGAGCTGTGCCGCGAGCTCTTGCCGCGCGTGCGCAACCTCGTGCGCTACCTCCTGCGCGGCGATTCTCGCGTCGACGATGTCGCCCAGGAGGCCCTGATCGCCGTGCTGCGCGGGCTCGGCAGCTTCCGCGGCGACGGCCGCTTCGAATCCTGGGTCGACCGCGTCGTCGCGCGCACCGCGTTCGCTTCGATCCGCCGCATGCGCGCCGAGACGCCGCCCGGAGTGCGCCCGGTCGAGAGCCCGGTGAGCGACGCGACCACCGCCAGCAGCACACCCGGCGATTCCTACGCCCTGCGGCGCGAGCTCGCCGCCGCGCTCGATCGACTGCCCGCCGATCAGCGCGAGGCGCTCGTGCTGCACTTCGCCATCGGCATGACGGTCCCCGAGATCGCCGACGCGATGGCCGCCCCACACGAAACCGTACGCAGCCGCTTGCGGCTCGGCAAAGCGGCGCTGCGCGAAGCGCTGGGAGGACGCGATGGCCGAGTACTCTGATCGAGACTTCGAGCGGCTGTTCGCGCTCGACGCCGGCTCCGGCCCGGCGCGCGCGATCGACGACACGCGCTTCGCCGCGATCATCGCCGGTGCGGTCGGCGGCGCCGGCTTCCCACC
>DATIPJ010000179.1:0-5300 GCA_035472155.1 Kofleriaceae bacterium | reverse complement strand
GGCCGTCGACCGAGAACGTGCGAAGGTCGCCGGCCGTCGGTGCGATCCGCGCGGATACGGCGGGCGGCAGGCGCGCCACGCGGTCGCGCAGCCGCGCGAGCATGGCCGGCGATCGATCCACAGCGACGATGTAGTGGCCATCACGCGCCAGTGGCACCGTGACCCGGCCGCTACCGGCGCCGAGCTCGAGGATGCGGTCGGCGCCGCGCCGCCGGGCGAGCTCGCGATAGAACGTCACGTCCGCCCTACGCCGCCGGTACTCATAGTCGTACAGCGCTGCATCCATGTAGTGCTCGCGCGAGCCCGCGTCGATCAGATCCTCGACCAGGTCGTCGGGCAGCGGCGTCCCCGCAAGGGCTCCCCCCACCGCGAGCTGATTCCGTTCCTTGGCGCGCGGCGGACCGGAATCGCTCGGCTCGGCTCGGGCCGGCGACGCGAGCCTGGGTGGCACAGGCCTCGGCGGTGCGGGCCTCGGCGGCCATCGGGGCTCGCGGTCCCTGGCGCGCGTCACGGTGGGCTACAGCGCCCCGAACAGGTCGCGGCGGCGCCGCCGGCCGCCCCGCCGCCGGCGCCGCCGCTTGCGGGGCCGGTTCGGGTCATCATCGTCGTCGGTCGACGCGCCGCTCTCCGCCGCGATCGCCGGCGTCGCCTTGGGCTCGTTGCCGGCCGCGCGCTCCAGGAGCTCGTACAGCAGCACTGCATCGTCGATCACCTCGCGCCCGCCGGTGAGCTCGGCCTGCGAGCCGCGCTTGCCGGCGGCGTGCAGCTTGCGCTGGGCGATCAGCAGATAGCGCAGGCGCTCGCTGTCGCGCCGCGTGACGTGCAGCTGCCCGATCAGCGGGTGCGCGACCTCCTGGACGGCGGCGTTCAGCTCGCCCCCCCGCAGCTCGTCGGACAGAAACGGCGCCAGCAGCGCGCCAAACGCGACCGCGTTGGACGGATCGCGCGCGTCGGCCACGGCCTTGTCGATCCACGGCAGGGCCGCCCACGCGAGCCGCCGCCGGCGGATCAGCTCGCCGCCCGAGGGCACGAACGACAGCCGCACCGGCGCGGCCGACGCAGGTCGCGCCACCGGCTCGTCGGCCCACACCCGGTGCCAGGCGCGCTCCTCGTCGTCGAGCGTCTCGCGCGACTCGCCGTCGGTCCCGGCGTCTTCGGCCTCGGCGTCGTCGCCCTCCTCGCCGTCCTCACCGTCGTCGTCTTCCTCCTCGTCGCCCTCCTCGCCGTTCGCGGCTTCCTCGCCGTCCTCGTCTTCCTCGTCGGGATCGTCCGGATCGTGCTCGGCGGGATCGTCCTCGTCGTACTCGATCTGCGCGATCGTCGAGCGCGGCGCCACGCCGGCGATCGGCGGTGGGGTCGCCGGCGAGCCCTCTCCCTCGAGCAACCCCGCCAGGTACGGCGACAGCGCCGCGAGCACGCCGGTCTCGACCAGCAGCTCGAACGAGCGACGCGCCGCCCCGCCGCGCATCAGCCGGTGGATCTCCTCGAGCAGCCGCGGCGGCGCGCACTTGGCCACCTCGCCGCGCCAGCGCAGCAGCGCGCGCCACGTCGCCGGCTCGAAGCCGAAGTCCAGCCGCGCGGCGAACTTGATCGCGCGCAGGATGCGGACCGGATCCTCCTGGAACCGGATATCCGGATCGCCGATCGTGCGCATCAGCTTGAGGTCGAGATCCGCCAGCCCGCCGACGTGGTCGATCACCTCCTCGCGCTCGACGTCGTAGAACAGCCCGTTGATCGTGAAGTCGCGGCGGCGCGCGTCCTCGGTCTCGGTGCCGAACACGTTGTCGCGGCGGATCAGCAGGTCGTGGTCATCCTCGTCGCGCGGGTTGGCGCGGAACGTCGACGTCTCGATGATCTTCGATCCGAAGAACACGTGCGCGAGCCGGAAGCGGCGCCCGATGATCCGGCAGTTGCGGAACGTCGCCTTGATCTCGTTCGGCGTCGCGCTCGTCGCCACGTCGAAGTCTTTGGGCGTTCGCGCGACGAGCAGATCGCGGACACATCCCCCCACCAGGTACGCTTTGTGGCCAGCGCGCGTGAGCTTACGGACCACACGATCAGCATCTGGATCGATCGCGGCGCGGTCGAGCGAGGGCATCGTGCGAACCAGCCCTACCATGTCGGATCGATCGCGGGCAAGTATGCGAACCCTTTGTGGTGTTCTGCTCTCTAACCAGGACCACCCCCAGATGGCCCCTAAGCGCCTCGACGGAACGGCCGGTCTTAAGGCAAACCGGTGCTGCCGAAACCCTTCATGGTCGAAGTCGACCAGCTTCCTGTCGGGATTGTTCTCCTCGAGCACGACGGCATGATCACCGCCGTCAACAGCGCTGCTTGCAGCCTGTTCGCCCGGACCCGGGAGGCGCTCATCGGCACGTCGGGTCTGAGCCTGCTCCAGCTCGGCGCCGACGCCTGGTACGCCCTGCTGGGCGGCCTGGTCGAGCGCGGCCGCGCGGACGCCAACGTCCACGTCGTCCGCCCGGGCGGCAGCGCTACCGTCCAGCTGGTCGCCTCCCCGGTCGCTCACGGCAGCCGCCCGCTGGTGCAGATCGTCGCAGTCGACGCCTCGACCCGCGCCTGCGCCTGCGCCGGCGACGTCCGCGCCCCCGATGGCCCCGACGAGCAGGCCGCCACCAAGCA
Source organism: Kofleriaceae bacterium (assembly GCA_035472155.1). Taxonomy (GTDB): domain Bacteria; phylum Myxococcota_A; class Polyangia; order Haliangiales; family Haliangiaceae; genus JABFXX01. The sequence continues at coordinate 2,660 of DATIPJ010000179.1, read as the reverse complement.
GCGCCTCGAGAGCCTGGGCCTGGTCGCCGGCGGCATCGCCCACGACTTCAACAACCTCCTGGTCGGCGTGCTCGCCGAGGCCAGCGCGGCGCGCGAGGACCGCACCCTCGGCGAGGGCGCCCGCGAGGCGCTGCGCCGCATCGAGGCAGCCGCGGGCCGGATGTCGCAGCTCACGCGCCAGCTGCTCGCCTACGCCGGCCGCGGCCGGGTCGTCACCACCCAGCTCGACCCCGACGCCATGGTCGCCGAGCTAGGAGATCCTCTGTCGCGCATCGTCGCAGCGCCCGCGGTGCTCGAGGTCACCCCCGGCGCCGGCGCGGTCGTCGTCGAGGCCGACCCCAACCTCCTGCGCCAGGTCGTCATCAACCTGGTGGCCAACGCCAACGACGCGGGCGGCAAGCGCATCCAGGTCGCCACCCGCATCCTGTCGCGCGAGAACGCCCCCTGGTGGCAGCTCGAGGTCAGCGACGACGGCATGGGGATCGACGCAGCCACCCTCAGCCACATCTTCGACCCGTTCTTCACGACCAAGAAAGACCGCCACGGCCTCGGCCTGTCCGCCGTGCACGGCATCGTGCGCCGGCTGGGCGGTGACATCGAAGTCGATTCCAGGCCCGGCCAGGGCGCTCGCTTCCGCGTGCGACTGCCGGTCGTCCCCGGCGCCGACCCGCCGCCGCGCGCCAAGGTCGAGCCCACCATGCAGGGCCCGCGGCTGGCCGGCCTGCGCGTGCTCGTCGCCGACGATGAGCCCTCCGTGCGCGCCACCGTGCGCCGCCTCCTCGAGCGCCGCGGCGCCACCGTCGTGGTCGCCTCCGACGGCCTCGAGGCCGAGGCCCGCCTGCGCGACGAGCGGTTCGACCTGATGGTGTGCGACGTCGTCATGCCCGGCCACGGCGGCTACGACGTCCTCGCCTTCGCGCGCGCCATGCTGCCCAAGCTGCCCGTCATCCTCATGTCCGGCTACACCGGCCGCGTGCGTGGCGAGGGCGCCGAGGAGGAGCCCGACGCCTTCATCGAGAAGCCGTTCACCGCCAAGGTCCTCGACCTCGCCATCAACGAGGTCCTCGGCAACCGCGCCATCGCCGAGCGCGAGGCCAAGCGCACGTAGGAACAGACCGAACAGACCGCTCGCCTTCGCTCGCTGGCCGCGCCGGCTCGGATACACCGCGAGTGGGTCAGCGCGCGCGCAGCACGAGCTTGCCCCAGGGGTCGAACACCGCCGGCGTGTTGGCCTCGAGCGTGAGCTCGCCCTCGGCGATCACCGGCTCGTAGCCGCGCGCCACCACCATGAGCGTGTACGTCCCGGGCACCGGCACGGGCTGCTTGAGCAGCACCTCGCCCTGGGCGTTCGACCGCCCGTACGCCAGCACCTGGTCGTCGAGCTTGTTGACGTCGACCGTGCTCGCGTTGACGCCGGGCCGCAGCACCATCACCAGCGCGCCCGGCACCGGCGCCTCGTTGGCGACATCGACCACGCGGCTCTGGATCTGCACGCCCTCGGCCGGCACCTCGATCGCCGACGGCTGCAGGTCGACATCGGTGTGCCCCTCGCGCGGCGTCCATCCGGCGGCGGCGATCGCGAGCAGGTCCGACGCGGCGGCGATCGGGCGCACCCGGCCGCCCGCCTGCACCACCTCGACGATATCCCCCGAGGAGCTCAGCTTGGTGCGCACGGCAGACGCGATTCCCACCAGCTGGCCGCTGTCATCGACCACCGGCCCGCCCGAGTTGCCGTGCCGGATTGCGGCCGCGGCCGTCTTGATGAAGTCCTTGCCGGTCGTGCCGTCGATGCCGCTCCAGCCCTCGACCTCGCCCTGGCTCAGCGTCAGCCCGCCGCCGCCGACGTCCGGGTAGCCCAGGATCCAGATCCGCTGCCCCATCTTGATCTCCGACGTGCGCGCCAGCGGCAGCGTCGGCCACGTGCCGGTCGCGGTCGGGCTCCAGCTTCGGCCGTCGAGATCGAGGTCGCACTTGATCAGCGCCAGGTCGAGCTCGCGCTGCAGCTTGCTGCGGCTCGGCTTGCCGGCGCAGTACAGCTGCGGCGCCTTGTCCCGTTCGCTGAACCGCCCGATCACGAACACGTCGTGCAGCCGGCCGTTCTTGTCGTGGATGACGTGATAGTTCGTCAGGATCGAGCCGTCCTTGCCGACGATCACTCCCGAGCCGCCGCCGCGCGCGCGCAGCCTCCCGTCGACGACATCGGCGACCACCACCATCACCGTCGCCTCGAACGCGTGCGACACGGCATCCGGATACTTGCGCGTCGACAGCCGGCCGGTCTGCGGCACCAGCGGTAGCCCGGTCTGCGTTGCCACCCGCAGCGTGGGCGCCACCACCTCCTCGATGCGCTCGATCTCCGCGGGTGTCCCGAAGAACGTGAGCACGTAGATCTGCTCGCGGTCCACGGTCGCGTACTCGACCGCGCGGTCGACGCGCGGCACGTCGCCCTTGTCGAGCGCGTGCGCGAACCGGTACTCCGTGCGCAGCCACTGGTGGTCCTCCACCGAGCGCACCGAGCTGTCGTCGAGCGTGTACAGCTCACCCCAGCGCGTGCGGCGATCGAGGTCGAGCCCGGTCACGATGTTGCTCCATGCCGGCTTCTTGTCGATCATCACCTCGATGCGCGCGGTCGGATCGACCGTCGACGTCAGCTCGACCCG
>DATIPJ010000178.1:0-11656 GCA_035472155.1 Kofleriaceae bacterium | reverse complement strand
CATGGTGCCCGCGCTGGCGGAGCGCGGGCACCATGCCATCCCGATCTACGTCGATCGCGACGTCGACGTCGCAGTCCGCCAGGAGCAGATCGAAGTCGCGTTCATCGCGCTGCACGGGCGATGGGGCGAGGACGGCTGCATCCAGGGCCTGCTCGAGATGATGGGCATCCCGTACACCGGCTCGGACGTTCTCGCATCCGCGCTCGCGATGCACAAGACCAAGGCCAAGGAGCTGTTCCGCCTGCACAACCTGGCGACCCCTGCGTACTACACGCTGACCGCGCCCGCCGCGCCCGCCGCCCCTGGCGCAGACGACGACCTCGAGACCATCCACGGCGACTTCGGGTTCCCGTGCGTGGTCAAGCCGGCCCGCGAGGGCAGCTCGGTCGGCGTGACGATCTGCCGCTCGGCGCGCGAGCTCGGCCCCGCGATCGAGCGCGCCCGCTGCTTCGACGACGAGATCCTGGTCGAGCGCTACATCGCCGGCAAGGAGGTCTCGGTCGCGGTCCTCGAGGATCGCGCGCTCGGCGCGGTCGAGATTGCCCCGCGCGACGGGTTCTACGACTACGCCCACAAGTACACGCGCGGCGCGACCGACTACTTCATCCCGCCCCGGGTGTCGCCCGAGCGCTATCGCGGCATCCTGACCCAGGCGCTCCGCGCGCACATTTCGCTCGGCTGCCGCGGCGCGACCCGCGTCGACCTGATGGTCAGCGACTCCGGAAACGAGCTCATCCTCGAGGTCAACACGCTGCCGGGGTTCACGCCGACGAGCCTGGTGCCCAAGATCGCCGACGCCGCGGGCATCTCGTTCGGCGAGCTGTGCGAGATGATCCTGTCCGGGGCGAGCCTGGCGACCCGGCGCGGCCGCGGCGAGCGCCGGATCGCCCAGCGCGCGTACGTCGGCGAGGACCGCCGCGACGCGATGGTCGAGCCGCACTGAGATGACGCCGAGATGATGCCCAGATGATGCCCAGATGATGCTACGACCGCGCCGCGATCACCGGATCCTCGTCGCCACGGCGGTGTGCGCCGCGGGCGTTCCCCTCACCGCCGCCGCGTGGGTCCACGCGCGCACGCAGGCGCTCGCCGAGCAGCTCGGGAGCGCGGCTGGAGTGACCGCGCGGATCGGTGCGATCGACGCCGACCTCACCGGGACGCTCCGGCTATCGGATGTCGCGCTCGGCTCGCTGGTCGCCGCCGACACGGTCGAGGCCTCGGTCGCGCTCGGCTCCTTGCTGTCGGGCACGCTGCGCGCCGACGAGATTCGGGTCGCCGGCCCGCGGGTCGCGATCCAGGTCGATGGCGACGGCGACTCCGATCTCGCGCGGGTGGCGCGCCGCCTCGCAGGCCACGGTCGCGACGGTTCCGACGGCGACGGCCGCGACCGCAGCGCCGGCCACCTGCGGCGGATCGTCGTCAGCTCCGGCACGCTGACCGCGCACGTCACCGGCCTGGGCGAGCTGTCGGCCGAGCGCGTCGAGCTCGTCCCCGACGCGGGCGGGGTTCGCGTGATCACGGGCGCCCTGCGGCTCGACGGCCGCGCCGGCCCGGTTGCGGTCGACCTCGGATTCGCGCGCAGCGCCGCCGAGCTCGCCCTGCCCCACCTCCGATTCGGCCGCGTGCTCGCGGTCGGCGGCGCCGGCGAGCTGATCGCCCACGGTGCGCCCGCGCCGGAGGGCCCCGGCGAGAGCCGCGTCCGCGTGCGCGACGTCGCGATCGGCCGCCTCGCACCGGGTGGCAGCCTCGAGCTTCGGGCCTCGATCGACGACGGCGGTGTGCCGCGCCCGCTCGCGATCGACATCGCCCCGCGCGACCAGGCGATCGCGATCCGCGGCGAACGCATCCCGCTCGCCGCGCTGGCCGCCCTCGCGCCGCACGGCATCGACCTCGCCGGCGCGCGCGCCAGCGGCTCGCTCGCCGTCCGCCGCGACGCCGCGCGCACGCAGCTCGAGATCGACGGCGTGCTCGACGGCGTGGCGATCGATCACCGCGTGCTCGCCGCGACGCCCGTGCCGCTCACCGCGGGCATCCACGGCACGCTCGCGATCACGCCCGATGCGATCGCCGTCTCGCGCGCCGCGGTCGAGCTCGGCGCCGCACACTGGACGGCCAGCGGCTGGCTACGCCGCGGCAGCCCCGCGTCGGGCCAGCTCGATCTCACCCTCGCGACCGCGCCGTGCAGCGACCTCCTGGCCTCGCTGCCCGGCGAGCTGCGCGGTCCGCTCGACGGCATGCTGCTCACCGGCTCGTTCGGCGGCCGCGTCCGGCTCACCGTCGATCTCGCGGCCCCGCCGGCCGAGGGCGTCAGCCTCAGCGCGTCGATCACCGACGATTGCCGCACCGAGGCCGAGCCGCCCGCGGCCGATGTCGCGCGGCTCGCCATGCCCTCCGACCAGGTCTTCCCCGATGGCAGCCGCGCGCGCGTCGGCAAGGGCGAGCGCAGCTGGGTCGCCCTGCGCCAGATGCCGCCGTGGCTCACCGGCGCGTTCGTCAGCGCCGAGGACGCCCGGTTCTACGACCACGCCGGCTTCGACCTCACCCAGATCGCGCGCAGCCTCGAGATCGACCTCCGCGAGCACCGGCTCGCCCGCGGCGGCTCGACGATCAGCCAGCAGCTGATCAAGAACGCGTTCCTGTCGCAGCGCCGCAGCTTCGATCGCAAGCTGCAGGAGGCCATCCTGACCTGGCGCCTTGAGGCGCGGCTCGACAAGAAGCAGATCCTCGAGCGCTACCTCAACATCATCGAGCTCGGGCCGCGCGTGTTCGGCATCGGCCCGGCCGCCAGGCACTGGTTCGACGCCTCCCCGCGCGAGCTCTCGGTCCGCCAGGCCGCCTTTCTCGCCGCGCTGACCTCGGAGCCGGCCTCGATGAGCCGCCGCGTCCGCCGGGTCGGCGGCCTCGATCTCGAGTCGGCCTCGCGGGTCGACGTCGTGCTTTACGCGATGCACCGCGACGGCGCGATCGACGCCGCGCAGCTCGAGGGCGCGCTCGGCGCCTCGCTGCACTTCGCGCCCGCCGCGCTCAAGCAGGAGCGCTGAGCCACGCCGCGACAGCGGCGGTCCAATCGATCAAACTCCGAGGAACAGCCGGTTCCCGAAGTTGCGCTCGAGGTCGGCCGCGAAGATCTTCTGCGCCGCGCCGTCGATGTCGTACGCCACGCGCTTGAACTCGAACGTGCGCTCCTCGGTGTCGTACACCGTGTAGCTCGCCCGGTTATCGTAGTCGCGCGGCTGGCCGACCGAGCCCACCGAGATGATATAGCGGTGCTCGGGGCGGATCACGAACTTGGTCGCGACCACCTCGTAGACCTCCTCGCGGGTCAGCGCAAACGACTTGCAGAGATGCGAGTGGCCGATGAACGTCACCAGGCCGAGCTCCTCCCAGATGTCGAGGCAGCGCGTCGCCTGCTCGACCGAGAAGATGTACTCGAACTCCTCGAGGTTGATCGGCGAGCCGTGGCAGAAGGTGATCTCGCCCTCGCGCACCTCGTACGGCAGGTTGCGCAGCCAGACCATGTTGTCCGGCGTGAGCTGGCGCGCGTGGAGGTCGAGCGCCTGGCGAGCCGCGTCGTAGTAGTACGAGTAGTCCATGCGCCCGGCGACCGCGGCATCGTGGTTGCCGAGGATCGTGTAGGCCGCCGTCGAGCGGATCAGGTCGCAGCACTCGTTGGGCGACGCGCCGTAACCGACGACGTCGCCGATGCACACGTACTTGTCGATGCGCTCAGACTTGTAGGCATCGATCACCGCGGTCAACGCCTCGATATTCGCGTGCACGTCGGAGAAGATGCCGATCCGCATTACAAGCTCGCGAATGATACCTGAACTCGGCGGGATTCGGGGCATGGCCGACCGGGCACGCCGCTATGAGCCTGTGATCGCTGCCCGCCCTGGGGTGCAGCGCGTTCGGAGACCTTCGCAGCGCGACCCAGGCGATGTAGGTGCGCCGGACTTTGCCCGTAGCATGTACGGCGCAGCGGCAACGATGCTTCCGTGGCGCCGACCGAGCGCCGGTCACCGGCCGGCGTCAATGCTTCGCTACGCGGAGACACGCCTGGACCTGCTTCGCAGGTCCCCGTCTGCTTCGCATCCGGCATGTCGCTTCGCGACATGGGCTTAGTTGACTGCGCCGCTGGCGCCGCCCGCGTCGGCGTCCTCGTCCTCGTCGTCCTCATCGTCGTCGACGGCATCCTCGTCGTCGGCTTCGTCGCCGGGCTCGTCGTCGCTCGCATCGCCGTTCGCCGGGGCCGCGCCGTCCTCATCCTCGTCGGCTGCGTTGCCCAGCATCTGCGCCGCGACGGCGACCAGCACCTCGTGCACGTGCTCGAGGGTGTCGAGCCGGCCGCACAGCGAGTAGTAGTCGTCGACCGAGACCTCGCCCATACGCGCGAGCGCCTGCTGGAGGTACGGCATCATGCGGGGCGGCGCGGTGATCTCGGAGTCGAGGTCCTCGAGATCGGCACGCGCGATCGCGGCCGCGACGAAGCCAGCCGGCGAGAAGTTGATGCCGGTCGGCAGCACGATGCGCCACTCGGCCTCCTTGTTGCCGAGCTCCCAGCGCCCCCCGAGGTGCCGGCGAACCACCTCGCCGAAGTACGCGCCCGAGGTCGCGACCACCAGCTGGAGCGCGGCCGGCTGATCCTCGGGCACCGTGCGCAGGTAATGATCGAGCACGGGCAGCGTGTTGCTGTCGTACTCGAGCCTGATCCCGAGCGCGCGCTGGACGTAGGCGACCACCTGGTCGGCGTACTCGCGAACGCGCGGCGGAACCGGTTCGAGCATGCGCCTCAGCCTACCCCGGTTCGCGTGGACCGGCTACGGCATGCTCTCGATGATCGCGAACGTCACGGTGCCGCGCGGTGCACGAAGCTCGACGAGCGCGGTCTCGATCGCCATCCCGCGCCGCCCGAGCGACGCCTCGACCCACCCGTTCGGCTGGACGCGCGTGGGCGCTCCCAGATCCACCTTGGTGCCGCGCGCGCGAAGCAAGATCCCGCCGTGCTCGCGCAGCTGGACATCGACGTCGCCCTTGAACGACGACACCACGATGCGGCCGCGCAGCGCGGCCTCGGCCTCGAGCACGATCTTGCCCTCGGTGGTGGTCAGCTCGATGTTGCGCGCGCGCACGCGGCGGCCGTCGATTCGCCCGCGGTGGACCGAGGCCACCAGGCGCTCGCCGCCGATGGTGTCGAGGTCGAGGTCCGACGTCAGCGTCTGCGCGTCGACCGAGCCGAACACCTGGGCGAGCCGCGTGCGGCCCGAGATGCTGTGGGTCAGCACCTCGCCCTGGACGTTGCGCACCCAGATCGGCCCCGAGCCGGTGTCGAGGTCGCTGCCGGCATCCATGTTGGTGACCTCGAGCGCGCCGCTCGACACCGCAGCCTCGACCCGGGCATCGCGCGGCGCGCGGATGATGAGATCGATGCGCACCGCGGCGCGCCCCACCGGCCGCACTTCCTTGCCGCCATCGGCGGTGGTCTTGATCGCGACCGTGCCGTCGGGGTTGGGGACCAGCGAGATGTGCAGGCGATCGAGCGCGTCCTCGTCGGGCGCTTCCTTGTGGGTCTCGATCTGGATCGCCGTGCCGTCGTAGCCCTCGACCTTGACGTCGCCGAGCGGGTTCTCGATCGACAGGTGCTTGATCGCGTGGCCCGAGGGCTCGATCGACAGCCGCGAGCGCTCGCTGATGCTGGCCGGTGCGCTCCGGGCCGGCGCCCCGCCCTCGACGGAGCGCGCGCGGATCGGCGGCGGGGCGGGCTCGACGGACCGCGTCGGCTGGGCGACCGCGGGCAACGCGCTGACGAGGACGAGGAGGAGGGCGCGCCGGACCGCTCTCACCGCGCGCCTCCGCTCGCGAGCAAGACGTCGTCGCGAACGACCGCGCCTTGTAGATATCGGATCATGGCGCGCTGTGCGCGCTGCTGGGCATGGCCCTGCGCCGCGCGGTCGATCGCGCTGTGCAGCGCGGCGACCCTGGCGTCGAACGCCCCGGCGCGCTCGTCGGTCCAGCCGGCGCGAGCTTCGGTTGCGAGTGTCATCAGCTCTTCGATCGCCTGACCGTACGTGGCGGTTGCACGCGCCGGTTCCGCGGCGAGGTCCGCTGTGACGTCCTCGGCGGCGGCGACAGAAACTTCCCGACGCGGCTCGAGGCGTTTTACCGACTCGGCCGGCGCGCTGCGCTCGACCGCACGCTGGTCGGCGACCTGGTCGACCTGCCGCTCCTCGATGCGGTGCGTGCGCCAGTAGATGAGCGCGACCGCGGCAGCCGCGACCAGCCCGCCGCTCGCCAGCCGCGGAAGGCTCGCCAGGCTCGGCGTCCAGCGCGCGAACAGCCGGCGCCACCTCGGCGCGTGCGCGTCGGCGACCTCGGCGGCGGCGAGCTTGGCCTGCACGCCGGCCCACAGCGACGCGGGCGGTTCGATCGGCGCCAGCGTGCGCAGGCTGTCGCGCAGGCTGGCCTCGTCGCGCGCGATCTCGCGGCACGCGCTGCACTCGCGCAGGTGGCCGCGCACCACGCTGCCGTGGTCGTCGGCGAGCTCACCGTCGAGGTAGGCGGTCAGCCGCGGTTGGATCGTCTTGCACGTCGTCATGGTTCTCGATCGCTGGGGTCGTTCGCGTCGTCGGGATCAGATCGTCAGTCGGCTTCCTCGCGCGGCGCAACACCGGGGCCCAGTAGCTCGCGCATCCGGGCGCGCGCCTTGTGAAGCTGAGATTTGCAGGTGCCGATCCGGCACTCGAGGATCGCCGCGCATTCTTCGTGCGACAAGCCCTCCACATCGTGCAGCACGAGAATCGCACGATACCCTGCGGGGAGCTTGGTGAGCGCGGTTTCGATCCGCGCCGCGAGCGCCGAGTCGCGCTCGGTCGCCGGCGGCGCCGGCAGGTCGACCAGACCGTCGTCGCCGACCTCTTGCCGTCTGCCGCGGCGCGACAGATGAGACAGAGCCGCATTCACCGTCAGCCGGTAGATCCAGGTAGAGAGCGCCGAGTCGCCGCGGAAGGAGGCCAGTCCGCGGAACACCCGCACGAACACTTCCTGGGCCACCTCCTCGGCGTCGGACGCGCCCACGATGCGATGCGCCATCCCGAAAACGCGGCGCTTGTACTGATGATAAAGCATCTCCATCGCACGGGCTTCGCCGCGACGACATGCGGAGATCAGGTGTGCATCGTCGGTCAGGGTGGCGGAGATGCGAGAGCGAGGCTCGGCGAGTGTGGCTGGTGCTGGTTCTGCCAGATCGGTCACAGGGGCCCCAGGGGATGCAGTCGCGGTGGACGTCGACCCGCGCGGCGGCGCCGGCGGTTGATCATCGCTAGGACTGTCCGCGTCTGAAAGGCGTTGCCCGGGGCTTCCAGTTGCCACGTCGATCACTGAGAGGAGCGAAGGCACGCTAGCAGCAAAACGCGCAACATCGCACCAGCTTTCGACCCCGGAGGCCGTGGGTTATGATGCCGCAGTGCAAGCGCCGCTCGTGGTTGGGTTAGGCCGCGTCGGGGTGGCGATCTCTGCGCTGGGACCGAACTTACCCGAGGTCGGCGCCCCCGCCGCCGAGCTGGCGGCGCTGTCGACCGCACCGGCGACCGGCATCGCGGTGGCGCTGCGGGCGGCCCTCCGGCTGGGCTGCCGGGCGCGCGCCGCCGGTAGCCACGGCGCCGACCTGCTCGGACAGCTGGCGCGGACCGCGCTGCGCGAGGCCGGCATCGACGTCGAGCTGCTGCGCGCGGTCGGCTCGAGCGCCTGCGAGCTGGTCACCGTCGCAGGCGATGGCACGCTGCGCGCGCGCGCTACCACGGCGACCGCGGCGAGCCGGTCCAGGTCGATCCCGCCGTTGCGCTCGATGGCGCGGCTGCGCTGCTGATCGATGGCACCGCGCCGAGCGACCAGCTGCGCGCCGCCGAGCTCGCCCGCCAGCGCGGCCAGCCGGTGATCCTCGATGCCGGCGAGCTGCGCGAGGGCACCGCGGAGCTGATCCGCGTCACCGACATCCTGATCGCCTCGGAGCGCGAGGCCAGCGAGATCGCGCCGCGCGGCGAGCTGACCGATGCGCTCGGCGAGCTGCTCGCCATGGGCCCGCGCGCCGTCGTGATCACGCTCGGCGACAAGGGCGCGATCGGCCGCCACGGCGATCAGATCGTGCGCTGCCCGGCGTTCCCGAGCGACGTGCTCGATGCCTACGGCGCGGGCTCGGTGTTTCACGGCGCGTTCGCCGCGGCGCTGCTCAGCGAGCTGCCGTTCGCGCGCTGCATGGAGCTCGCGGCGGCCGCCGCGTCGCTGTCGCTGCGCGAGCTCGGGCCGTGGTCCGCGATGCCGAGCCGCGACAACGTGTTGGCGCTCGTCCGCAGCCGTAGATGACGGGCGCGGTGCATTTTTGGCACGTTCGTGCGTCATGGTAGCAAGATGAAGAACGCTCTCCTGCTCCTGGCCGCGCTCTCGCTCGCGTGCGCACCGAGCGCAACCGCCGCGCCCGACAAGCCCGCCGCGCCGGCGCGCGCCGCCGATGCCTGTCGCCCGGAAGGCAAGGTCACCTTCGAGATCGATCACCGCGTCGACCCGGGCGCGAAGCTGCCGACGTCGATCGCCAAGGTGTTCGCGAACGGCGCCTGGACGCGCGACGAGACCGACGCCGACGGCAAGGCGCTGCCGCAGCGCATCGGCTGTCTGTCCACCGCCGATGCCAAGCAGCTCGACACGGCGCTCGCAGGCGCGACCTGGAAGGTCACCAAGGCGCAGTTCCATTGCATGGCGATGACGCCGCAGTTCACGGTCTATCAGGTCCGCGGCAAGACGGTGTTCACCGATCGGCTGTGCAGCGGCGAGAGCCTCGACGAGAAGAGCCGCGCCAAGCTCGACGCGGCGATCGCGCTCGTCGAGCAGGCGCAGAAGGCGCCATAGAGCGAGCGCCCGCGCGCAGCTGGCTAGCGCTTGCGGCGAAAGCCGATGTTGCTGCCCTCGAGCCGGAAGTGCGCCTCGGCGGCCGCCATCTGCTCGGCCTCCTTCTTCGACTTGCCGACCGCGCGCGCCCACTCGTCGGTGCCGATCGTCACCGCGACGACGAACCGCTTGTCGTGGTCGGGCCCGAGCTCCTGGACCACGTGATAGGTCGGCGTTTCACGCAGGCGCGCCTGGGCGGTCTCCTGAAGCCGCGTCTTGAAGTCGTAGAACCCCTTGAACTCGACGGTCTCGATCCGCTGCGTGAGCAGCCGCCCGACGAGCTCCCACGCCGCGACGAACCCGCCGTCGAGGTAGACCGCGGCGAGGATCGCCTCGAACGCATCGGCGAGGATCGACGGCTTGTTGCGGCCGCCTGATTTCTCCTCGCCCTTGCCGAGCACCAGCCATTCACCGAGGCCGAGCTGGCCGGCGACCTCGCTCAGGCCCGCCTCGCTCACCACCTGGGCGCGCGTCACGCTGAGCTCGCCTTCGCGGAGCTGGGGATAGCGCGTCATCAGCTTGTGGCCGACGACGAGGTCGAGCACCGCGTCGCCGAGGAACTCGAGTCGCTCGTTGTCGGGCAGCCGCGGCGCGGGGTGCTCGTTGCACCAGCTCGCATGGCGCAGCGCCTGCTCGAGCAGGCTGCGGTCGAGGAACGTGTAGCCGAGCATCGCTTCGAGCGTGCCGTAGTCCAATGGCTCAGCCACGACCCATGGTACCCTCGGATCGGTGGAAGCGCTGCGCGAGCGTTTCGGGAAATACCACGTGCTCGAGAAGATCGCGCAGGGCGGCATGGCCGAGGTCTACAAGGTCAAGACCGTCGGCATCGCGGGGTTCGAGAAGGTGCAGGCGCTCAAGCGGATCCTGCCGCGGCAGGCGCGCGAGGGTCGCTTCATCCGGAGCTTCATCGACGAGGCGCGCATCGCCGTCGAGCTCACCCACCGCAACATCGTGCAGGTGTTCGACTTCGGCAAGGCCGACGGCGAGCTGTTCCTGGCGATGGAGCTCATCGAGGGCAAGGACCTGCGCACGGTGATGGCGCAGGCGGTGTCTCGCGACGCGTTGCCGCCGGTACCGATTGCGGCCTACATCATCTCGGAGGTCGCCTCGGGGCTCGATTACGCCCACCGCAAAGCCGATGGCTACGGCGGCTCGCTCGGCATCGTGCACTGCGACGTGTCGCCGTCGAACGTGATGCTGTCGACCGAGGGCGACATCAAGATCCTCGACTTCGGCATCGCGCGCGCGACGTTCGCCTCGGCGCTCGAGCGGCGCCGCCTGCGCGGCAAGCCGCGCTACATGGCGCCCGAGCAGACCATCGGCGAGACGCCGTCGGCGGCATCCGATGTGTTCGCGCTCGGCATCATCGCGTGGGAGCTCCTGACCGGGCGGCCGCTCTATCGCGGCAACGACCTCAAGGCGATCCTCGACGCGGTGCGCCGCACCGATCCGCCGCGCATCGACCGCATCGTCCCGGCCGGCGCGAGCGTGCCGCGCGAGATCGTGGACGCCGTGGCCACCGCGCTGTCGCGCGAGCCGCCGCAGCGCGGGACCGCCGCCGACCTGGCCGCCGCGTGCGCGCGCACCGCGATGCAGGCCGGCTCGCGCGCCCTCGCGCGCTGGCTGGCCAACCTCGAGTCGCGCCCGAGCCGCACCGCGATCCCGTGGCAGCCGGAGATCACGTCGATCAGCGTGCCGCCGCCGGGCGAGGACGACGACGAGCCGCCGACCGAGCGCCCCGAGCCGTCGCTCGAGCCACGCAGCCGCGACGACCGGGACGATCGGGACGATCGGCGCGAAGCGTTCGATCCGATGCCGCCGGCGCGGCCCTCGGCGACGATCTCGCTGCACGACATTCGCCCTCCGCTGGCCGATGCGCCGCCGCCGACGGTGCGCTCGCCGTTCGCCGATCATCCGCCGCCGCCGGCGCGTTCGGCGTTCGAGCACGAGGCCAGTACGACGCATCCGCGGTTCGACGCCGCGCGAACGACGCCGCACACGCCGCGCTTCGAGCCCACGACGACCACCACGCATGCGCGGCTCACCGATTCGCTCGCGGCCGGCGCCGCCATCGAGGCCGCGCCGACGCAGGTCGAGCCCCCGCCGGCGCGGCGGCGATCGTACGAGCGACTCGACGTCGCCGCCGGCGTCTCGGCCGCCGCGCTCCGGTTCGACGAAGACGCGACCCACCACGGCTTCGCGCTGCCGGGCGCCTCGGAGGACACGCGCGACGACGAGGCCGCGCTGGGGGATGCGGAAGCGCCGATCGACGACGATCTGGGCTCGGCGGTCGCCGGGGAGCTCGCCGAGCGCCGCCGGATCGCGATCGTCGTCGCCCTGCTCGCCGGTGCCCAGCCCGACGAGCTGCGCCCGATCACCAAGAGCCTGGGCGAGCTCGCCTATCTGCGCGGCGGCGTCGTCCTGGAGATCCAGCCCGATGCGCTCGTCGTCGCGTTCGGCCTCGAGATCGCGGGCGAGGACGACGTCGCGATCGCGATGGGCTGGGCGCTCGACGCCGCCGCGATGGCGCGCGACACCGCCGCCGAATCGGTCCAGCTCCGGATCGGTGCACGCGCCGGCGTCGCCACCACGTCGTCGCCACCGTCGGGTCACGACGCCGCGCCGACCGTCACCGTCGCGCGCACCCCCGACGCGGGCCCGCGCATCCCGCAGGACGCGATCGACGAGGCCCGCGCCCTCGCGCGCGACGCCGCGCCCGATC
>DATIPJ010000177.1:0-13620 GCA_035472155.1 Kofleriaceae bacterium | reverse complement strand
GCTGCGCGTGGTGTGGGACATCGCGCCCGACTGCGAGCGCGCGCGGGTGCCGGCGTTCCTGCTCCAGCCGCTGGTCGAGAACGCGCTGCGCCACGGTCTCGGCGCGCTGCCCGACGGCGGCGAGCTGCGGATCCGCGCGCGCCGGGTCGGCGAGCGGCTCGCGCTCGAGGTGCTCGACGACGGCGAGGGCCTCACCGGCCCGCTCACCCCGGGCGTCGGCCTGGGCAACGTGCGCGCCCGCCTCGCGCACATGTACCCGGGCGCGTACGAGCTGGCGATCGCGCCGGGCGCCGGCGGCCGCGGCGTGCGCGCCAGCGTCGCGCTGCCGTACACCGAGGCCGGCGATGTCTGAGGTCGCGCGCGTGCTGATCGTCGACGACGAGCCGTTCGCGCGCGCGGGGCTGCGCCAGATGCTCGCGGCCGACCGCGCGGTGACCGTCGTCGGCGAGGCGGCCTCGGCACGGGCGGCGCGCGACGCGATCGCTCGCCTGGCGCCCGACATCGTGCTGCTCGACGTCGAGATGCCCGCCGAGGACGGCTTCTCGGCGGTCGCCGAGGGCGAGCTGCCGGTGTTCGTGTTCGTGACCGCGCACGCCGCGCACGCGGTCCGCGCATTCGAGGTCCGCGCGCTCGACTACGTGCTCAAGCCGTTCTCGGATCGCCGGTTCGCCGAGGCGATGACGCGCGCCAAGGCAGCGGTCGCAGCGCGGCGGCCACAGCGGCTCACCGTGCGCGATGCCGGTCGCGTGCGCTACATCGCGTTCGATGCGATCGAGTGGATCGCCGCCGCCGACTACTACGTCGAGCTCCACGTCGGCAGCGAGGTCGTGCTGCATCGCGAGCCGCTGCAGACGCTCGAGGCGCGGCTCGATCCGCAGCGCTTCGTGCGCGTGCACCGCCAGGCGATCGTCAACCGCGACCGGATCGTCGAGGTTCGCCAGCGCGGCAGCCAGTGGGAAGCGGTGCTCACCGGCGGCGAGGTCGTGCCGGTCGCACGGCGCGCGCGCCATCGCCTGCGCTGACCGCTCGCTGCGCGACCGCGACCTCCGGCTGCTGGAGCCTGGCCGACGGTCACCGGTGCCGCGATGTTGATCGCATGCGAATCGCAGCGACGATCGTGGCGGGCGCGTGCACGGCCGCGTGCACCGGGTCCGCGGCACCGGCGCCGAGCGCACGACAACGACGAGTCGCGCCGCGTGATCCGCGCGACCGTGTCGTTCATCGAGCGCCAGCTGCGCGCCGCGAAGTGACGCGCCGCTACTTCTTCGCGCCGCTCCAGCCCGGTCCGCGCACCACGCGCCCGGGCTTCGCGCCCGTGTGCTCGCCGCCGCGCAGCACGACGACGCCATTCACGAGCACGTGGGCGACCCCGGTCGCGTACTGCTGCGGCTTCTCGTAGGTCGCGTGGTCGGCCACCGCCGTGGGGTCGAACACCACGACATCGGCATAGCAATCGACCTTGAGGCAGCCGCGCCCGGTGAGCTTCCAGTTCTCGGCGGGCAGCCCGGTCATGCGATGGATCGCATCTTCGAGCGGCATCAGCTTGCGGTCGCGCGCGTAGTGGCCGAGCAGCCGCGTGAAGTTGCCGTACGCGCGCGGATGCGTGCTCGACTTCAGGAACACCCCCTCGGGCGCCGCTGACTCGGCATCGGATCCGAGGCTCACCCATGGCCGCGACAGGCCGAGCTCGACGTTCTCCTCGCTCATCAAGAAGTACGCGGTCTCGACCCGCGAGTCATCCTCGACGATCAGATCGAAGATCGTGTCCTCGACCGGCGTGCCGCGCTGCTTGGCGACCGCGCCGAGCGTCATGCCGGTCAGCGGCTTGAGCTTGTCGTTCTTGAACCCCAGGAACAGCACGCGCTCCGCCGAGCCGGCGAGCAGCCGCAGGTTCTCCCAGTCATTGCTCAGCACCTTCATCTCGCTGATCAGGCGCGCCCGCGTCGCCGGATCCTTGAGCCGCTTGATCATCGCATCGTGGCCGCCGTCCTCGACCCACGGCGGCAGGCTCGCCGAGAGCCCCGTCGCACCGGCTGTGTACGTGTACATGTTGGCGCTGGCCTGGATGCCCTCGGCACGCGCGGCCTCGATCTTGGCGATCGCCTGCGCCATCTTGGGCCAGTTGACCTCGCCCGCGGCCTTGAGGTGATAGGCCTCCACGCGCTGCCCGGTGGCGCGCCCGATCGCGAGCGTCTCGTCGATCGCCTCGAGCAGCTTGTTGCCCTCGCTGCGCATGTGCGCGACGTAGCCGCCGCCGAGCTCGGCCGCCGCCTTCGACAGCGCGATCAGCTCGTCTGACTTCGCATAGAACGCGGGCGGATAGATCAGCGACGCGCCCACGCCGAGCGCGCCCTCGCGCATCGCGGCGCGCACCAGGTCCTGCATGCGCGCCAGCTGCGCGGCGTCGGGCTGCACGTCTGCCTCGCCGAGCTCGTGGATGCGGACCGTGGTCGCGCCGACGAACGACGCGACATTGGGTGTGATCCCGCGGCGCACGAGGTAGTCGAGATACTCGCCGAGCGTGGTCCACTCGATCGGATACTTGATATCGCTCTGCATCTTGAGCGACGTGGCCTTCATCGCCGGATTGAGCGGCCCCATCGACCAGCCCTCACCGAAGATCTCCAGTGTGACGCCCTGCTTGGTGTCGCTCACGCCGCGCCCATCGGCGATCAGCGACTCGGTCGACCAGCTGAGCACGTTGATGAAGCCCGGCGCGACCGCCATGCCCTTGGCATCGATGACCTCGCGCGCATGGGCCGCCGAGCCGGCCGGCAACAGCGCGACGATCCGGTCGCCCTTCACGGCGACGTCGACCTGCCGCGGCGGTGAGCCGCTGCCGTCGTACACCGCGCCGTTGCGGATCACCACGTCGTAGGGCTCACCGCCGCCCGCGCGCGGCGCCGACCCGCAGCCGGCGAGCACCCCCAGCGTGGTGATCGCCGCGAATCCGAGAACAGTTCGTCGCATGCACGCACGTATACACGATCACCGCGGGCCGCCGCCAAGCAGATGTGGAGTCAGACATGCAGCGACACCCGATCATCGGTGTCGCAGGTGCCGAACGTGGTGCCATCGGTCGCGTGGACGTGCAGCGTGCCGCTCGCGTCCGCGGCGCCGGTGTGCGTCAGATGCATCGCGCTGCTCTCGGGCGTCGGGTTCGCCCGCCGGGGCGCGCGACATTTCGCGGAATTGCTCGTCGGGACGGCGCGTGTCCCCGTGTGACGTCCCCCGGGACAGGTGCTAGCGTCGGCCCATGACCGTCACCTATCGCGTCCCGGGTGCAATCCTCATCGAGCGAGAGCACACGGTGCCGCTCGATCACGACTCGCTCGGCGGGCGCACCATCACGGTGTTCACGCGCGAGGTCGCGGCCCCCGACGCGGGCGACCGGCCGTACCTCATCTTCCTTCAGGGCGGGCCAGGGTTCGAGGCGACGCGGCCGACCAGCCCGCCGTCGGGATGGATGAAGCGCGCGCTGGCCGACTATCGCGTGCTGCTGCTCGATCAGCGCGGCACCGGGCGATCGACACCGGTCGGCAGCCACGTCCCCGGCGACACGCCCCAGGCGCAGGCGGAGTACCTGACCCACTTTCGCGCCGACGCGATCGTCCGCGACGCCGAGCTGATCCGCCGCGAGCTCGGCGTGGACCGCTGGAGCCTCCTGGGCCAGAGCTTCGGCGGCTTCGCCGGGATGACCTATCTCTCGATCGCCCCCGAGGGACTGCGCGAGGTGTTCATCACCGGCGGGCTGTCGTCGATCGGTCGCCCGGTCGACGACATCTACCGCGCGACGTACGTGCGCCTCCTCGACAAGAACCGCGCGTACTACGAGCGCTACCCTGGCGACCGCGCACGTGCGCGCGAAGTCTTTCATCAGCTCGACGCCGAAGATGTCCGCCTGCCCTCGGGCGACCGCCTGACCTCGCGGCGGTTCCGCCAGCTCGGCATGTGGATGGGCGACAGCGCCGGCTTCGAGAACCTGCACAACGTCCTCGAGCTCCCGTTCGGCTCGCTCGCGTTCCTGCACGACGTCGAGGGCGCGTTGCGGTTCGCGCGCAATCCGATCTACGCCACGCTCCACGAATCGTCGTACGCCGACGGTGTGGCCACGCGGTGGTCCGCGCACCGCCTGCGCCCCGGCGAGCTCGATGAGCTGGGCTACTTCACGGCCGAGCACATCTTCCCCTGGATGTGGGAGGACTACGGCTCGCTGCGCCCCCAGCGCGCCGTAGCCGAGCTGCTCGCCGAGCACCGCTGGCCTCGGCTCTACGACGCCGAAGCCTTGCGCCACAACGAGGTTCCGGTGGCCGCAACGATCTATGCCAATGATCTCTACGTCGAGCGCGCCTTCGCCGAGGAGACCGCCGCTGCGATCCGCGGCCTCCGGCCCTGGATCACCAACGAGCTCGAGCACAACGGTGTGCGCGCCGACGGCGAGCGCGTGCTCGGCCGCCTGATCGACCTGGTGCGCGGCCGCGCCTGAGGCCGCCCGCGCTACCGCGCGTGCCAGCCCGCTGCCGTCGAGCTCCCACAGATCGGCGAACAGCGCGTCGCTCGACGGATCACCGCCGCCGAACACCACCAGCACGCGGCGCCGCGCATCGAACGCGATGCCCGGCAGGTAGCGCGCCCTGCGAATGCGCGCGCATGGAACATGTGCTCGTTCTCGCATGAATGCCGTATGGGCCACGAGAGGATCGCGTGCGCAGCGATGCGATCCGGTGCGGCGAGCCGCGCCTCGATCGAGACAACCGCTATAGAAGAGGTGACAGCAGGCGGGCGCCCGATTGACCCAGTCGGGTCCAGAATGGCTGTTCCCGCCAGTCGCGGTGCTCGAGCTCCTTGCAGCAGGTGAGGTCGGCCTGAAACGCGGCATCGAGCTTGGCGTTGGTCTGGGTCCCGTAGAGCACCGCGGCGACCTCGAAGTCGAGGCGGAAGCTGCGATTGTCGAGGTTCGCAGTCCCGATGATCGCGACATCGTCGTCGATCACGAACGTCTTGGCGTGCAGGAAACGAGGGAGGTATTCGAACACGCGCGCGCCGGCGGCCAGCAGGTCCGGGAAGTAGCTGCGCGCTGCGAGATCGACCAGGCGGCTGTCGCCGTGGGCGGGCGCGATGACCCGCACGTCGAGTCCGCGCATCGCGGCGGACACCAGCGCGCTGAGGATCGCGTCGTCGGGCACGAAGTAGGGAGTCGTCACCCAGACGCGCGAGCTCGCCTGGTTGATCGCGGCAAAGAACATCTTCTGGATCGCGAACACATCGAGATCCGGACCGGAGGCGACGATCTGGACGACCTCGGAGCCCGCGGTCGTTGGCATCGGAAAGTAGGTCTCGCCCGCGGGGATGTCCTTGCCGGTGGCATAGAACCAGTCCTCGGCGAACACGCGCTGCAGCACGCGGACGGCCGAGCCCTCGAAGCGCATGTGGGTATCGCGCCAGGCCTTGGCACCGGCGAACTCGGCGGTCTCGGCGTCCGCGACATTCATGCCGCCCGTGAACCCGACGCGGCCATCGCACACGATGATCTTGCGATGGGTGCGAAAATCGGCGCGCCGCCTGCGAATGCCGAGCAGCGAGACCGGATTGAACCACGCGACGCTCGCGCCGGCCTCGCTCAGCGCGCGGAAGAACGGGCGGCGCGCGCCGATCGATCCGGTGGCGTCGACCAGCACGCGCACCTCGATGCCGGCCTTCGCGCGCGCGATGAGCTGATCGCGAAGCCGCCGCCCGATCTGGTCGTTCTCCCAGATGTAGTATTCGAGATGCACGTGGTGGCATGCGGCATCGATCGCATCGGCGATCGCGCGGTACTTGGGCTCACCCTCGGTGTAGAGCTCGATGTGATCCGCGCGGAGCGGCGGCGCTTCTCCTGCCGCGATCGCGACCCGCGCGAGCTGCTCGCGGTGGCGCATCGGCCCCTCGGATTCGATCTCCTGCAGCGCGCCGATCGCTTCCTCGACCAGCTTGCGCGTCACGCGGCGGCGCAGCTTGCGGCGCTCGAGCCGCAGCGGACCGATCAGGCGATAGACCAGCCAGCCCACGATCGGGAGCAGCGCGAGCACCAGCAACCACGCGATCGTTGCGGCCGGCGATCGGCGCTGCTGAATGACGGCCACCGCCATCGCGACGGCCCAGATCGTGATGCCACCTGCGATCAAGGACCAGATGGATGTGCTCACGCGCGCATCCTAACCGGTTGTCAGTGACTCCACAGTTTCACGATCTCGATTATCTCTTGACGATCGACCTCGACGCACGTATCATGCGTTCAATCATGTCGATCACGAGAGCTCAGTCTGCCGCCGGCCGCGCTGCCGCGCGTTCGGCACAGGTACGCTCCGGGGGCGCTCGCGTCGATCACGATCGGCATCAGACCGTCCGTTATAGCTGCGCATGTTTTGCGACCGCAGGGATGCGGAAGCAGCCCGATCCTCGGGAGGGCCTCGTAACCTAGCTGATTCGCAAGACAGCCAGGAAACGGCAAGCCCGCCCGAGGAAGAACCTCCGGCGGGCTTCTCGTATTTCGGCGTTCGGATTCGGTGCTCCGAGCAGGCATCTCCAACGTTCTCGGGAGTGTGACCGAACGGCAAGGTACCCGGCTGTAACCCGGTGGTCGTCCTGTACGAGGTGGTTCGACTCCATCCACTCCCACGCAATGCAAACGACGCGTTCCAGACATAGGTGACATCCAATTTCTTCAGACCTACTTCATTCGGGCTTCGTTCAATCGGCAGAACGCCAGGCTCTGACCCTGGAAATGGGAGTTCGACTCTCTCAGCCCGAACCGCAGCCGACTGCAGCACAGGTGCATCGACGGTTCCCCGAGCAGACGCTCACCGCGGAACCCACCGACACGGTGCGGACGGGGCATGACAAGCGAATCGATGACAATGAGGCGTACCCACGCCTCACGATGCCACTCTTGCGTAGTTGGTCTGCGCGCCTGGCTGAAGCCCAGGAGGTTCTGGTTCGATTCCAGAGGGTGGCACTACGCAGCCCGTCGCATGCGACGTCGCTGCGTCATGCCTCCGTAGCTCCAAGGCAGAGCAGCCGGTTCTTACCCGGAAGTGTGTTGGTTCGAGTCCAACCGGAGGCACGATTGCGGGTGAGGCCGACTGGTGAGGTGCCAGCTTCCCGAGCTGAACCAGGTGAGTTCGATTCTCACGACCCGCTCCATGCGCGCGCAGTTTTAGCGGTTGAACGCCGGTGTGACATGCCGGAGATCGCTGGTTCGATCCCAGCCGTGCGCACCACGTCGTGTTCTTCCAGAGGCAAGGACCCGAGCCGGATCGATCGATTTCGGTCGGCGGCGAAGCAACGAACGAATCACCTTGCGGCGAGGGTTCCCCTCGGGGGACCCCGGTTTCTCACTCCGGGAAACACGGGTTCGACTCCCGTACACGACACGCAAACGACTCCGTCTTCTAATGGATCCAGGATCTGAGTCTACGAAGCTCAGGATGGTGGTTCGAGTCCACCCGGAGTCACTCTGGTAACGCTACGCAACTCTAGGCCGCGATCTGGGATCACACGGGTCCCCAAAACACGTCAGCGGGGTTCGATTCCTCGACGGCCTGCAAGCACAGCAAGCAGCTCACCTGGTGGTGGGATCGGTCTCATACGCCGAACGTGCAGGGTTCGATTCCCTGGCTTGCTACCGACCGACGACATGGCGAGCAGCTCACCTGGGGGTGATGGCAGTTCCACACACTGCAGGCGCAGGGTTCGATTCCCTGGCTCGCTACCGCGCGTTCCGTTAGCACAGCGGCAAGTGCTGTCGCCCGATAAGCGACCGACGAAGGTTCGACTCCTTCACGGGACACGATCAGATCTCGATCCACATGGTGTGCGTGGTGTAGTGGTCAGCATGCGAGTCCGTGAATCTCGCGGTGAGGGTTCGATTCCCTTCGCACACCCGACTGTTGTTTCTGGTTCCGTAATCCTCTGGTGAGGATGCGCGGCTGTCTACCGCGCTAGGCGAGTTCGATCCTCGTCGGGACCGCGCATGTTTCTGGGGAGGCATGTACCAAGGGGGGCGAGCTGCACTTGCAATGCGGCTGCGGCCGGTTCGATTCCGGTCCTCTCCACGATCGCCGTCACGGTGCCCGCGGCACGGCACGCTCGCATGGTAAGCGAGAGGGCTCGGTTCGACTCCGAGTGGCGGCTCCGTCTGATGGTCGTTTCGCAGTGTTGGCTGTGCATCGGTGGCCGAGTGGCAAGGCACGCGCCTGCAAAGCGCGCTTCGCGGGTTCGACTCCCGCCCGATGCTCGATGACTCGAAGGATGGCTCGATCGATGGATCGGACCCGGGTCTTCTAAACCTGGCGGCAGGGTTCGATTCCCTGGCGAGCTTCGCTCCGGCGGAAACCGCCTCTGTACGTGGACGTGACCCGAGCTTCCGAAGCTCGGAGAGCTGGTTCGAGTCCAGCCAGAGGCACCGCGCTCGCGTGGTCCAAGGGTCCGGACGGCGCTCTTTCAACGCGTCAAAGCGGGTTCGAGTCCCGCCGCTCGCACTCGCTTCGCTCGCACTCGCGCTCGCCAATTCGTGGCTCGGTTCGCTTCGCGAACCCGGTCCTCTCCGTCCGTTCGGGTAGCAATTCCCGTCGCGAGTACTGATTCTGGAGGGTGAGGTCTGCGTGGTGCAGACACCGGTCCCGAAAACCGGGTGGCGCGCGAGCGTCCGGGTTCGACTCCTGCACCTTCCGCTTTTGCCGAAACTTGCCGAGACTCTGGAAGATGACCTCGCGGTGGCGCGAGCGCCGTTTGCTACACGGATGGACCTTCACCGGTTGTGGTTCGACTCCGCCGTCTTCCGCGAACCATCTGATCAATGACCATCTCCAAAAATATCAGTTGACGATCGATTCGAGATATATATAATCCTCCTCGTCTTCGCACGCTCCATCGCTACGAGCCCACACGCATTGTCGGCTATGCCGGCAACCAGCCTCATAAGCTGGCCCCTTGAAAAGGCCATCGCGCCCGTCGCACTCGAGCGTGCACATTTTTCTCCTCCAGCGATCCTCGCTCCCCCTTCGTTTTCGCGCGCCCCGCCGTCGAAGCCCTACACGCAAATACTTGGTTCAAATCCAGGTCGCTCCACCCCTCGGGGCGAACGCCGTTGGAACGGCACTTTCCTTACACGGAAACCTCCTCGTGGCTTCGACACTCGGGCGCGCGAACATTTTTCGCGTGTCCTGCCGAGCAGAGCCCACACGCTTGCTGGAATGGCTCAGCGGTAGAGCGTCGGACTCGTCGTCCGAAGACGCAGGTTCGATTCCTGCTTCCAACCCACTCGCGCTCTGTTCACTCGGACACGCAGCTTTTCTTCGCGCCCCGCCGGACAAGCCCCACACGCAATGAAGAGGTCACGGGTTCGAATCCCGTCGAGGGCTCCTGTGCCCTTGTAGCTCAGTGGTAGAGCGCTCCCTTCGAGAGGAACTCGCGGCTTGCCCACTCGGGCGCGAAACATTTTACAATCGAGGACCGCCATGGTTGACCGTACTCCGCTTCCCGAGACTCAGATGGGCCCCGCAGAGCGTCTGCTCGACGTCGTGCTCGGTGGCTCGGCTCACCTCTGGCACAACCGGCCGGGGCTCGACGTGCGCGGTACCTGGCAGCCGGCGAAGGGCGCCAAGAAGACCGCGGCGGGCAAGCCGGTCAAGCCGGGCTTGTTCGTCCCGGCGGCGGTCGCGCTCTACTCGCGGCTGCTCGAGATCCACAAGCTCAACGCAGACCTCATGGCGCACCTCGCGAGCTACGCGCTCGTCGAGACCGACTGGCGCGACCTCAAGGTCGCGTGCGCCGCGCTGATGCTGGTGCAGGCGCGCGCCGGCTCGCCGATCCACGACGACGATGGCTCGGTCGCATTCTACGACGACGACCACCGCCGGATCGGCGAGGCCATGGTGCTCTGGTACCAGAAGAAGAGCGCGCGCATGCTGACCCCCAAGGCCGTGCTGCGCATCGCCGAGCTGCTCGAGACCCCGGAGATCGCCGCGCTCAACCGCAAGGCGGGCTTCGGTGATCCGGCGGCCAAGCGTGCACCGCTCGGGCGGTGGGCGAAGGCGTCGGCGAAGTGGCTCGCGATGCGCGAGACCAATCGAGCCATGCTCGAGGGGCTCGTGCGCGCCGGCTACAAGGGCACGATCATGAACCTGGCGCGCAAGATCGGCTACAAGCCGCAGTCGCCGGAGTTCTTCGGCATCCTGGGCTGGAAGCAGTCGCAGGCGGCCGATGGCCGGCGCGCACTCGCGCTCGACAACGCGAAGCTCGTGAAGTCGGAGCGGTTCGACGGGCTGTCGGAGGCCGAGATCTGCGAGAGCATCGTCGCGCAGCGCCTGCGCTACAAGGATGCCGTGGGCCGGCTCCCGGCCGACATCGGCCTGACGCCGGCGATCATGGTGGCCTTGCTGCCGACGCTGTCGGACCGCGACCTGCGGCAGCTGACCCCGACGCTCGAGGAGCTCGGGCTGCTGGTGGTGCCGGAGATCCGCGCGAAGTGGGAGAAGGCGATCGCCGCCTCGACCGACCAGCGCGGGCTCAACATCGCCAAGAACGTGCGCGACGCCAAGCTGAAGGAGAAGCTCGCGGACTCGGCGGACAACGCCGCCCGCAAGGCGGTGGCCGCCGCGAGCGGAGAAGCCGAGCTGCGCGTGATGTTCCTCGTCGACAAGTCGGGCTCGATGCAGAATGCGATCGAGTCGTCGAAGGAGGCGCTCGGCAAGATCCTCGCCGGGTTCCCGCTCGACAAGCTGCACGTCGCGGCATTCGACACGATGGGGCAGGTGCTCAAGCCCAAGGCGGCGACCCGCCTCGCGGTCCAGCACATGCTGGCGCCGCTGCGGGGCGAGGGCGGTACGATCCATGGCGCTGCGGTGCATGCGCTGCACCGCGACGGCTTGATCGTGCCCAAGGGGGCCAAGCTGATCGTGATCGTCGTCGGCGATGCCCAGGGCGAGGCCGGCGCGACCTTCGCAGGCGTGTTCCGCACGCTCGGCTACGAGGTCGCCGCGATGGCGTTCCTGCAGGCCGGCGGCACCGGCTCGACGGTGCGCGACTGCGCGCGCGAGCTGCGGGTCCCGTACAGCGAGATCAACGTCTCGCAGTTCGATGACCCGTATCACGTGCCGCGCGTGCTGCGCGCGCTGCTCGAGGCGCCGGTCGCGGTCGGCGTGGTGACCCCGGGCCTTGTCGAGAAGGTCATGGCGACCAAGCTCCTCGAGGTCGTCTAGTGGCTGACTTCCGCCGGTTCCTCGCATCCAGGGAGCCCGTCGTGCTGCCGTACTTCGGCGGCACGCGGGTGGATGCGGCGGACCGGCGGTTTCGTTTGGAAGGCGAGCTGGCACCGGGCTGGTGGCAGTTCCGCATCGAGGGCCGCCGCGCGGTGCCGATCGAGGCGGCCGCGCCGGTGGACCTCGCGGCCCTGCCGCGGCTGCGCGGTCACTGGGCCTGTGGCTGGCTGGTGCTCGATGGGCGAAGGCTCGCGCGCGTGGCGCTGCCGCCCGACGACGAGCCGCCGCCGCTCGCCCGGGCCAGCGCGCGTCGCTGGTACTCGGGCGATCTGTTGTTCGACGGGCTCGACTTCGAGGACGATGCCGAGCTCGGAGCGCGGGCTGCGCTCGAGGCGCGGCAGCCGATCGGCGAGCTGCGCGGCGTCGTGCCGTCGCTGCGCACCGCGTTCGGCGTGGCGCTGGGCCATGCGACCGCGCGCGAGCTCGGCGTGCCGGTCTCGGTGCCCGAGCTGGTGCCGCGCGCGGTCGGGATCGCCGATCGCGGGCGCGAGGCAGTGGCCGCGTGGCTGCCCGAGATCGTGGCCGACCGGCGGCGGGCCGACGAGGATGCGCGGCGGCGCGCGGAGTCGATCCGGCTCGAGAGCGCTGCGGGCACCGCACGCGCGGTGGCGCGCCACGGTGATCCGGTGCAGCGCGCCGACGAGGCCCTCGATGGCGCGAAGGCGCGCCTGCTGAGCTGCCGGCGGCTCGAGCGCGGCGCGCGGCTCGACGTCGCGTACGAGGTCGACGGCACGCGGGTCATGTCGATCGTCGATGCCGAGACCTTGCAGGTCATCGACCCGGGCGTGTGCCTGGGCCACGGCAACGAGTACCGCGTGCTGACGCTCGACGCGATGCCCTCGGTCGTCCGCGAGGCGATCGAGACCGACGCGCTGAACATCACGAGGTGGGAGTGACATGCGCGAGGTGTGCGTGCTGGTCGGCCGCGGCGACGCGATCCTGTGGTCCGACGTCGGGTCGGCCGCGCGGCTTCCCGATTCGCGCGCGCGCTGGGAGGCGATCTGGCGGCATCGCGACGAGCTCGAGGTGATCGCCCACTCGCATCCCGCCGGGCCCGCGGCGTTCTCCGCCGAGGACGAATCGACGATGCAGGCGATCGACGCGGCGCTCGGCCGCCGCGTGCGGTACTGCGTGGTCGCGCCGAGCACGACGGTGGCCCGGGTCGGCGAGCGCGACGAGAACGTTTCCCCCGAACCCTGGTGGGCCGGCCTGATCCGGCTCGCCTCGGGGATGCGAAAGGAAGACTGAGATGGCGATCCTCAACATCACCTACCAGGGCCAGTCGGCCGACTACGAGCTCGAGCTCGACTTCGCGGCGAGCGATGCCGACATCCGGCGCATCGCCGTCGAAGTCGTGCGCTCGGGCGGCGTTCGCGGCCTGCACCTCGCGCAGCTGCAGGAGCACGCGTTCGACCACTTCGTCATCGATCGCCTGCGCGGGCCCGACGGCGGCCAGCGGATCTACCTGCGGCCCAAGGTGCCGTTCGGCGCGGGCTGGCGATGACCGCGCGCGTGGTGGTGTGCGGCGTCGGCGCGCTCGGCTCGACGGCCGTGTGCTTCTGCCGCAACCTCGACATCGAGCTGCGGCTGGTCGACTTCGATCGCGTCGAGTCCAAGAACCTCGCCGCGCAGTGGTTCGTGAAGCAGTCCGTCGGCAAGAACAAGGCCGACGCGATTCGCCTCCAGCTCGCGAACTTCTACGGCGCCAAGGCCGAGGCGTTCGGGGTGCGGCTCGCTGCGACCAACGCGGCGCAGCTGCTCGCCGGCTGCGGCGTGGCGGTCGACTGCTTCGACAACGCGGACAGCCGGATCGCGCTGTCCGAGGCCGCGCGCGCCGCCGGGGTGCCGCTGGTCCACGCCGCGCTCGCCGGCGACGGTTCGTTCGGCATCGTGCGCTGGGACGAGCGGTTCGTGGCCGACCGCGAGGACGTCGCCGGCCAGGCGACCTGCGAGGGGGGCGAGCACCTGCCGATGATCGGGCTCGTCGGTGCGACCCTGGCGCGCGCGATCCAGGACTTCGTGCGCGGCGGCGACCGGCGGGACTACATGATCAGCCTGTCGGGCGTCGTCCGCACGGCGTGACGCGGGCGGCCGTCGACAGAGCTGTGTTATGAACACGTCATGCGTCAGCTGTTCGCGCGGGTGAACGTCGACAAGCAGAGCGCGGACACCGGGCTGCGCCGTGTCCTGGGCAAGTGGGACCTGACCGCGCTGGGGGTGGGCGCGATCATCGGCGCTGGCATCTTCGCGTCGACCGGGTCGGCGATCGCCGGCGGTGCCGACCACATCGGCGCCGGTCCGGCGATCGTCCTGTCGTTCG
>DATIPJ010000176.1:0-10940 GCA_035472155.1 Kofleriaceae bacterium | reverse complement strand
CAGATCGACGAGATCGTCATCGACCGCCGCGACCGCGTGGTGGTCGGCAAGGCCGGCACGCTGCGCGGCTCGGGCAAGGCGTTCTCGTCCGACGACGTGTTCGAGAAGGTCGTGCGGCGCCTGGTCGCCGAGGCCGGCGAGACGATCGACGAGGCGCAGCCGCTGATCGATCTGCGCATGCGCGACGGCACGCGGCTCACCGCTGCGGTGGCCCCGATCGCCGCGCGCGGTGCGTGCCTGGTGCTCAAGAAGTCGGCGACGAGCACACCCGCGCTGGCGGACCTCGTCGGCCAGAACGCGCTGTCGGCCGGCATGGCCGACTTCCTCGGCACGTGCGTCACCGCCCGCCGCAATATCCTGGTGTGCGGCGCGGCCGGCTCGGGCAAGACCACGCTGGTCGGCTCGCTGGCGGCGGCGTCGCCGCTGGGCGAGCGCGTGGTCTCGATCGAGGAGGTCTCCGAGATCTCGCTCGCGCGCGATGAGTGGATCCAGCTCGAGACCCGCGCGGGGAACGGGCGCAACACCGAGATCGACCTCGGCCACCTGCTCGAGACCGCGCTTCGCCTGTCGCCTGATCGCCTGGTCGTCGGCGAGATCCGCGGCCGCGAGGCGCTGCCGCTGGTCCAGGCGCTGTGCGCGTCGATCGACGGCGCGGTGGTCGCGATGACCGGCGAGAGCGCGGCGGCTGCGCTTGGCCGGGTCGCGATGCTGGCGCGGCTCTCGGCGCCCAACGCCGACGGGGCGATCCGCGAGCTGGTCGCGCAGGCGTTCGAGATCGTGATCCACGTGACGCGGTGGTCGGATGGCACGCTGCGCGTGCTGTCGATCGAGGAGGTCGTCGGCTGTACCGAGTCGACGTTCGAGACCCACGTGCTGTTCCAGTTCTCGGGCGGCGCGTTCAGTGCCACGGGCACGGTGCCGCGGTTCTACGCCGAGCTCGAGGCGCGCGGCATCCCTGCCGATCAGGCCGTGTTCCGCTAGCCGATTCGACGCTCTTCTGCGTTTTGCCATGCGACAGATCGCGTGGACCGGCTCCTAGGCAGCACGCGCCCAGCTTCGGGCGCCGTCGCAAAGGAGTCCGATCATGCCTCGTAGAAAGAATGGCAGGTGGATGTTGGCCATGCTCGTGCTGGCTTCGCTCGTCGTGCCGGGCGTCGTGGCGGCGCGGCAGCAAACCAGTGGCCTCGCCGACAACGCCGAGAGCGACGTCGGCCCGACCGGTGTTGCTTGCTACCAACGCACGTGCACCACCCGCGCGCAGTGCCAGCTGTGGTGCGATGACCCGGGCGCGACCTGCGCCCCGAGCGAGACCCTGCCGCACTACAAGTTCTGCATGCTGCAGTAGCGATCAGTTCTCGCTCGACTCGACGCGGCCCGCGAGCTCGAGGACCTCGAGATCGCGCGGCCACACGGCGCGCAACAGATCCACGAGGCCTCGCGCGGACGCGGCGTCGCCAGCCTCGAGCGAGGAGCGGGCGCCGACGAGCTGGGCCGTCTTGAGGTCGGGGGCGAGCTCGCCTGCGCGGCGGGCGGCGACGGCGCGCGTGGCCTCGTCGCCCGCGCGGCTCGCGATGCGTGCGAGCTGGGCATGGAAGTAGCCGGCCTGCGGGTGCCCGGCGGCCGCGGCGGCGTCGGCGCCGGCGCGCGCTTCCTCGATCGCGCCGGGCAGCTCGCCGACCAGCTCGGAGATCTTGGCGAGGTCGAGCCACGCCCACGAGAAGCCGGGCTCGTGGGCGACCGTCTCCTCGAGCTCGCCGCGCGCCTCGGCCGTGCGATCCTGCGACAGCAGCGCGTGGGCGAGCCGCCAGCGTGGCCCGGGCGCCCCGGGATCGCGCTTGAGCATCGCGCGCAGCTGGCGCTCGCCGACCTCCGCCACCAGCTCGCCATCGTCGTCGAAGCAGCCGTCGCGGAACTCACCCTCGTCGTCGTAGAGCATCGCGACCGCATCGACCACGCCGGCGAGCCAGCGCTCGAGCCGCGTGCCTTCGCAGACCCGATCGTCGAGCGACGCGTCGGTGCGCCAGATCCGCCCGCGGCGATCGATCTCGAGGTCCTCGTCCTCGAGCGTGCCGAATCGCCAGCGGCCGTCCTCGGCGGTGACGTCGGCCGATGGTGCGAGCTCGATGCTGTCGAGGAACAGCCGCGCGCCATCGCAGCGCGCGTAGAGCTCGATCAGGACCTCGGGCAGCCCGCTGGGCAGCTGCGCGGCCGGCGCGGCCAGGTCGTGGAGGCCGGCCGGCGCCGCGTCGAGCCGCTCGAACACCCGGTCGAGGGTGTCGAGCCCGCCGTCGGCCCGGTCGTCGTTGCGCCGCTTGCCCACGCGCGCCCCGACCTCAGTGACCGAGCGGCATCGCACCGACCGCGACGATCGGCTCGCCCGCGGCGTCGCTGCCGCGGAACACAGCCACCACGCGCGTACCGGTGCCCGGCGCCGCGACCTGCGCGAGCTGCTCGCCGCCCGGGGCCGCCACGCTGGCGATCGACTTGCGAACGCCGCGGTCATCCTCGACGAGGATCTCGATCTGGCCGGCGCCCAGGCCCTTGCCCGACACCGTGATCTGATCGCCGGTCGCGATCGTCAGCTCACCGCGCAACAGGAAATCGAGCAGGCCGGTCTCGTACGCGGTGACCTCGGGCAGGATCTGCGCGAGCTGCTCGAGCGTGCAGTCGTCGTCGAGCGAGAACGTCACCATCTCGCGCTCGACGCGGTAGCGCGCGAGGCAGACGCCGGACGCGGTGCGCAGCGTGGTGCCGTCGTCGCGGTTGGCGGCCATCAGGTTCAGCCGCGCGGGCAGCCCGGGCTGCGGCCGCACGAGGCGCGGCCGGATGTCGCTGCCGACGTGGGTCGGCTCGGGCAAGGTGTTCACCGAGAAGTAGCTGCGCGCGATGACGTCGGCCAGCCCGCCGCCGTCCTTCGACGAGAAGTAGTCGCGCAGGTGGGGCCGAGTGATCGTGCGCGACGGCCCGGGCACGCCGAGCCGGCCGTACGCGAGCGCGGCGATGCGCTCGAGCCGCGAGCCGCGGTCGTCGGGCCCGGCGCCGAGCGTCTGCAGGTGCGCCGCCGAGTCGCCGCGCACGCGCGAGGGCGCACCGAGGTCGCCGAGCGTGTGCAGCATCGCGCCCGCGGCGACCAGCGCCGCGGCCATGTAGCGCGAGCGCTCGCCCGGCGTCGCGGCGCTCACCGCCTTGGCGTACTGGTTCAGGAACTGCTCGAGGTTGAACGGGTTGGTCTTGTCGGTCACCCAGTCGGGCGCAGGCACGCCCTTGTCGGGCAAGGAGCCGAGGCTGCCCGCGCCGCGCAGCTTGTCGGACAGCCCGCCGAACATCCCGCGATCGGGCATCACCCAGCCCTTGCCGGTCGCCGGATCGAAGAAGTGATTGGCGCCCTGGCTCGCCGGGATATCGGCGAGCGCCGCGCCGGCGGTGAGCCACGCCAGCGCCGCCTGCCGGCCGCGCGCGTCGGGCACCGAGCCATGCGTCGGCGAGAGCAGCTTGAGCGCCGTGGTCAGCGCAGGCGCATCCTGCGGCGGAATCGTCAGCGGCTCGAACAGCCCACCGACGAAGCCGAGCGAGACCAGCCGCTTGTGCAGCCGCGAGGCGAGGGCGGCTTGCTCGGCGAGGCCAGCGTGGGTGGTCTGGGGCTCCCACGCGGCCGCGCTCGCCGGAACCAGGGCGAGCACCATCGCGACGGCGAGCCGCTTGAGCGCGCTCACTTGCCACCCCCGAGCGTCGTGGGCAGCAGCGTCTTGACCCGGCCGTAGATGATCTGCGCGAGCGAAGTCGCGTCGTCCTGCGAGATGCACTGGTTGGAGCCGCAGGTGAGCAGCACGACGATGCCGCGCGGCGCGTCGAGGAAGCCCACGCCGCGGATGTCGTTCTCGGTCGCGATGAACGACCGGCTCGCGACATCGTCCTTCTCGGTGATCCCGGGCAGCTGGGTGAGCAGCTCGTCGTAGCGCTCCTGCGCCTTGCCCGGATCGAGCCGCCACACGCGCAGCGCCACGTCCCAGGTCTCGGCGCGCCCGAGCGCCTTGAAGTGCTGCGACGAGTAGGTCGCGGTGTCGGGCTCGTCGGACAAGGGGCCCGTCTCGAACCCGCCGTCGTACTTGGTGCGGGCCTTGATGTCGTTCTCGACGAGGAGCTGCGCGGCCACCACGTACTGACCCTCGCCGCGCCCGGGCCGCAGATCGTCGCTGCCGCGCGGGCGCCGCCCGTCGAGCTCGGCGCTCGCATCGGCCAGCTCCCACTGCGTGAGCGCCGCGACCGCCGTGCCCGAGCCGACGAAGCGCAGGTGCCGCGCGTGCGAGAGATCGTTGCGCCAGCGTTCGAGGAGCACCTGGTTGTTGTCCTGCGCGAAGTCCATCCGCATCCCGAGATCGTTGAACCGGCGATCGCTGCGGTACGCGATGAAGCCGCGCTTGTAGATCAGAAGCGTGAACTCGGTGACCCGCGTCCCGCTCGGCAGGCTGCCGAGCCTGGGCACCTTGTAGTTGCCGGCGGCGTCGGTCGAGCCGACGAACTCCTTGGCGCCCGCGGGCTCGGCGAGCCCGGTGCCGCGCTCGAACGTCCACGCGGCGTAGACCAGCGCGCCGGCGATCGCAGCGTGCGTGGTCGCATCGACGACGCGGCCGGAGAACGGACCCTGCAGCGAGCCGGGCTCGGCAGCGTCGGGGCGCACGCGAAACGGCGCGGTGCGGATCGCGGTGGCGACGCAGCCTGCCGAGGAGAACGCGATCGGCGCCGCGACGAGCGCGCAGATCGCAAGACGGTGAGCGAAGTTGGCAACCACGGAGCGGCCCGGTCTTAGCAAGACCGTCCGGGGGTTGCAAACCGGCCCGCGCCCATTCCCGAGCCTTGCGGTTGTTGAGACACTTGGATCGGGTTCAATGTCAGGGGAACGATGCGTTGTTCGATGTGCGGCCACGAAAGCCCAACCGGCTCGTCGTTCTGCCTGAACTGCGGCAGCTCTCTTGCGCAAGCCCAAGGGCAGACTCCCTCTCCGCCCCAGGGGTTGCCCGGCTTGTGCGTCGTGTGCCGCGGCGAGAACCCGCCCGGCATGAAGTATTGCCGTAGCTGCGGCAGCGCGCTCCCGCAGACCAGCGCCGGCTCGCCCGCGTTCAACGCGCCGGTCATCCGGTCGCGGCCGGGCCCGACCCCGAGCCCGCTCGGCGCCGCGATGTCGGGAATTCCCTCGGGGCCGATCGGCCAGACGCCGTCGGGCAGTCCGATCCCCGCGTACGGCCCGCTCGGCGGCCTGCCGGGGATGTCGGGCAATCCGTCCGAGCCGACCGTGCCGCCGTCGATGCCGCCGCAGCCCACGCCGGTCTCGCCCGCGCTCATGGCGACCGGCCTCGCGCCCGGGCCGCCGCGCGCCCAGAGCAGCCAGGGCACGACGATCGCCTGCCCGCGCTGCGGCACGCAGACCCCGCTCGGGTTCGCCTACTGCCAGCAGTGCGGGCTCCACATGCAGGGCCTGCAGCCGACCGATCCCGGTGCGAGCGCGCGCCCGCGCGGCTCGTCGGTGCCGCCGCCGGTCGGGCTCGCGCGCGGAGGCGGGCCGATCGATCCGCACGGGGGCACGCTCGCGGCCGACGACGGCCACGCCGCGACGATGCTGCCGCCGCCGCGCAGCTCGTCGCCCGCCGTGGCACCCGCGCCCGCCGCGCCGGCTGCGATCGCCCGGCCGCAGGCGTGGGGCACCGCGGTGCTGGTCAACCGCGATGGCTCCGATGGCCAGCGCTTTCCGCTCGCCGGCGAGTACGTCGTGGTCGGCCGCGCGGGCGCCGACATCGCGTTCGACGACGACCGCTTCCTCGCCCGCCAGCACGCGCGCGTCGAGCGCACCGGCGACGGCGTCCGGGTCCAGCCGCTCGACACCATGAACGGCGTGTTCCGCAAGACCGATGCGCCGGTCGACCTGGTCGACGGCATGACGATCCTCGTCGGCCGCGAGGTCCTGCGCTTCGAGCGAGTCGACGCCGATGAGGTCGTGCTGCACGCGCTGGTCCGCCACGGCGTCGCGCTGTTCGGCTCGCCGCCGCGCGAGCCGTGGGGCAGGTTCGTCCAGCTCGTGCCCTCGGGCGGCTACCGCGACGTGCGCCACCTGATCGGCGACGAGATCGTGCTCGGCCGCGAGGAGGGCGACATCGTGTTCCGCGACGACGCGTTCATGTCGCGCCGCCACGCCGCGGTGACCTGGGACGGCCAGCGCGCCCAGCTCACCGACCTCGGCAGCCCGAACGGCACGTTCGTTCGCATCCTCGGGCCGACCGCGCTCAAGCACGGCGACCACGTGCGCATGGGCGATCAGCTCCTGCGCATCGAGCTCGGGCGGTAGGCATCGATGTCCAAGGCGATCCCGACAGCTGCCCTCGACGTCGTGGTCGTCGGCGCCAGCGACATCGGCCAGGTCCGCGAGCACAACGAGGACCACTTCCTGGTCGCGAGCCTCGACGACAAGCTGCCGGTCGAGGTCGCCGATCCGTGGGCCGTCACCACCGAGCGCGGCCCGCTGTTCGTCGTATGCGACGGCATGGGCGGCGTCGAAGGCGGCGAGATCGCCTCCGAGCTCGCCACGCGGGTGATGTGGCGCGAGATGAAGAACACGCCCGCGACCCGCGATCCCGAGGTGTTCGCGCGGCTGCTGCGCCGCGCTTGCCGGGTCGCCAACCACGACGTTCACGCGATGGCGCGCCGCGAGCCCGGGCTGCGCGGTATGGGCACCACGCTGTCGGCCGCCGGCGTGGTCGCCGACCGCCTCGTGCTCGCCACCGTCGGCGATTCTCGCGCGTACGTGCTGCGCTCGGGAGCGCTCGTGCAGGTCACCCGCGATCAGTCGCTGCAATCGGCGCTGCTCGCCGCCGGCCACACCCCCAACGAGGCCGCCAGCGCCGGGGGCGCGATCCTCCAGGCGCTCGGCGTGGGCCCGGACGTCGAGCCGTCGCTCTCGATCATCGAGCTGCGGCGCGGCGACCGGATCCTTCTGTGCAGCGACGGGCTGCACGGCCTGGTCGGCGATCCCGCGCTCGCGCTGCTGCTGTCCGTGCCGCACTCGGTCGCGGAGGCGGTGCGGCTGCTTGTCGCGGCCGCGCGCGCGGCGGGTGGCAGCGACAACATCACCGCGATCGTCTGCGAGGTTGGCGGAGAGCGGCTGCGCGTGCCCGGCGGTGAGGACGACCTGCCGACCTTCCGCGAGTTCGATCCGCAGCAGGAGGGCGACCCGGCCCTGACCTCGACGTCGTACGTCGCGCGCCGGCTGGCGGCGCGGATCGGCATCCCGACCGCGTCCATTCCGCCCACGATCCCGGTCACCGGCCAGCACGCGATCCTGCGCTCGAACATCGGGATCCGCCTGCCACCGACCGCCCTGCCGATCGAGCAGGACATCGACGGTCCGGCGCGCCGCCGGCTGCGCGTCGCCGGGCTCGCGTGGTGGACCTACGCGGCGATCGCGGTCATCGCGTGCATCATCGCGTGGTGGCTCGGCGGCCAGTGATACCATCGGGGTGTGCGGGTCGTCATCGACCATGTCGCCGGGAGCCGGCGCGGCCAGCGCCAGGAGTTCGCGACGGGCTCGCGCGTGCGCTTCGGTCGCCACCCCGAGTGTGAAGTTTCGTTCGACCCGCAACGCGACATCGATGCCAGCTCGCGTCATGCCGAGCTGCGACAGCTCGAGGCCGGCTGGGTACTGGTGGACCTCGGCAGCTCGAACGGTACTTATGTGGAGGGCCACCGCGTCACCGAGACGCCGGTCGTCCAGAACGTACCGGTCTCCATCGAGTTCGGGCCGGGAGGGCCGCGCGTGCGCTTGTTCGTGGGGGATGACAAGGCGATCGAAGCGCTGCCTCCCGCACCGATCGAGGCATCTCGACCTACATGGCTCATGCCGGCGATCGCTGCTGCTGCAATCCTCGTCGTAATCCTTCTGTTCGCGCTGCGCTGCTGACCGATTTTCGATCGAATGGTGCGTGCTAAGTTTCCGCGCTTCTGCGAAAATTCGGCGAGATGACGTGTCCGTCATGCAACTCGCCGCTCGAGCCAAACGCTCGGTTCTGCGGCGTGTGCGGATACAAGGTGGCACCCAATCGACCACCGCCATCGGCCTCGAGCGGCCCGGTCCGCCAGGCGCCCCACGCGCGACAGCCGTCTCCGGATCCACGGTCCAGGCCCGCCGCCGCGCCGCACGGAGCCGCCGCCGCGGCCGTGCAACCGGCACCGCAGGCGCAAGCGCAGCGCGCGCAGCCCAAGCCGCGGCCCAAGCCCAGCGACGACATCTACATCGGCCAGGTGCTGAACAACCGCTTCAAGGTCGAATCCAAGATCGGCGAGGGCGGGTTCGGCGCGGTCTACCGCGGCATCCAGCTCGCGACCGGGCGCAAGGTCGCGCTCAAGCTGCTGCACCCGGAGATGACCAAGGACGACAACCTCGTGGCGCGGTTCCGCCGCGAGGGCATGGTGCTGTGCAACCTGCGCGACGCGCACACGATCACGACCTACGACTTCGATCAGACGCCCGACGGCACGCTGTACATCGCGATGGAGCTGCTCGAGGGCAAGAGCCTGCATCAGCTGTTTCACGAGGAGGCGCCGCTCGAATGGCGCCGCGTGTTCAAGATCCTGAGCGAGATGTGCAGCTCGCTCGGCGAGGCGCATCAGCAGGGCATCGTGCATCGCGATCTGAAGCCGGAGAACATCTACCTCGAGTCGCGATCGGGCAATCCCGAGTTCGTGAAGATCCTCGACTTCGGCATCGCCAAGGTCATGCGCGGCGATTCGATCGATCCGCAGTCGCCGCAGCTGACCGCGACCGGCCAGACGCTCGGCACGCTCGAGTACATGTCGCCCGAGCAGCTGATGGGCAAGCAGCTCGACGGGCGCAGCGATGTCTACGCGCTCGGCGTGCTCGCCTACGAGATGATCACCGGGCGGCTGCCGTTCCCCGACGCCAAGGGCCCCGCGGGCCTGATCACCGCGCAGCTCAAGCAGACGCCGCTGCCGCCGTCGCAGGCCAACCCCAAGGCAGACCTGCCGGAGGCGGCCGACCGCGCGATCCTCAAGTGCCTCGAGAAGGACAAGAACAACCGGTATCCCAGCGTCGCGATCCTGGCGAGCGCGCTGCAGCAGGCCGCCACGGGACAGGCCGAGGCCTCCGGACCGTCGCAGCGCCCGATGCAGCCGGCGAGCGGCCGCACGCCACAGCCGGCGATGGATCTCCCCGAGCCGCGGCGCGCCGACCCCACGCCGCCTCCGCCGCTCGCGATGCCGCAGATGCAGGGCGGTCACGGGGCCGCCGAGCGCTCGTCGGGGCTCGCCCCGATGGGCGGCCAGATGGGCGGCCAGATGGGCGGCCAGATGGGTGGCCAGATGGGCGCGCACATGGCGCCCTCGGGACTCACGCCGTTGCCACCGCCGGTGATGACCCCGCCGATCGGCTCGCCGATGTTCGTGCAGCAGCAGAGCTCGACGCCCTATCCTGTGGCGCAAGCCTCGCTCGGGCAGATGGGGAGCTATCCGCACGTGCCCCAGTATCAGACGTCGGCGGGGCTGCGGACTTCGGCGAAGTCGTCGCGCCGCCTGGTGTGGTGGGTGATCGCGCTGCTCGCCGTGGGCGCCGCCGTCGGCACCGCCCTCGCGTTGATCTTCACGCGGTAGTCCCTAGCGCGCGAGCGCGGCGCGGGCCCGCTCCTCGCCGTGGGGATCGTCCGCACCGCCGTCGAGCCAGGCCTGAAACGCGGTGCGGGCGCGAGGCAGATCGCCGCGCGCCTGCGCGATGATCGCCTCGAGCTCGATCGCCTCGGGCAGGGCAGGGGCGCGGATGCGCGCACGTGCGCAGGCCTCGGCGGCGCGCGCGCGATCCCCGGCGCGCAGCGCTGCCCGCGCCCGGCGCAGATCGGCGCGCGCTGCGACCAGCGACGCCGCGCGATCGAGGTCGGCGCCGGGCTCGACCGCGACGTCGGCGGCGGGCGTCGCGCGGTCGCCCTCGTTGCGCAGCTCGTGGCGCAGATCGATGGCGCGCAGGCGGCCCGCGGCGCGCGGGTCGGCGACCCACAGCGACAGCGATGCCGGATCGATGATCGCGACCTGCACGGCGCGCCCGTCGTCGATCGCCGCGCGATGCCCGGGCGGCCGCGGCGCATCGTCGGCCGCGCGCTGGTCGCGCAGGATCGCCGCCATCGCGCTCGCATCGCTGAGGGGGCCGCGCAACAGCCGCGCCGCGCGCTCGACCCGGCTCAGCGTGGGCAGCATGCGGCGCGCGCGATCGTTCTCCGGATCGCCGGACAGCGCATTGGTCATCATCACGTCGCCGAGCGCCGGCGAGCGCGGGCTGCGCTCGACGATGGTCTTGCTCGGCGTGCGCTCGACCTGCACCCACTTGCCGTTGGTGCCGTCGACCACCGCGATCACGGCGCTGCCCACCGTCGACGAGCCCTCGATCAGCTTGACCGCCTCGTCGAGCGTGCGCGCCTGCTCGAGCACCGAGCGCACGAGCAGCCCCACCGGGCGCGCTGTCCGCGTCACCCGCACGTCGTTGGTGCGCGTCGGATCGACCAGCACCGCGATGCTCTCGGCATTGATCCCGGTCACCACGCCGAGCTGCCCGGGCCAGCCGACGCCCGCCCACGCCAGCCGCCCCTCGGGCTTGGCGATCGTCACCACGGGCAGCGCGGAGTCACCGCCGTCGTCGAGCCCGGCGAGCGCGACCGAGCGCCCGATCCAGACCCGCGACGGCGACTGCGCGCCGATCAGCGTGAGGCTGCGCGCGATCGTGTGCTGGTCGGCCTCGGCGCTGATCGGCGACGGCGCGCCGACGTCGAGCACCGCCTGCGCGCGCAGCAGCTCGTCGTAGCCGAGCGCCACGCCGCTCGCGGCCGCCCCACGCACCAGCCCGGCGACCATGCGGCGATCGGGCTCGGCGAGCCCGTCGTCGATGAAGCGCCAGC
>DATIPJ010000175.1:0-14532 GCA_035472155.1 Kofleriaceae bacterium | reverse complement strand
TCCAACGTCCCGCAGTGCGCGCTCGCGATCGAGGACGTGCTGCGCCGCGCCGGGTTCGCCGACGGCGTGTTCCAGACGCTCTTGATCGGCTCGGGCAAGGTCGGCGCGCTGATCGCCGACCCGCGGATCGCCGCGGTGACGCTCACCGGCAGCGAGGGCGCAGGCGCGGACGTCGGCGCCGCCGCCGGCAAGGCGCTCAAGAAATCGGTGCTCGAGCTCGGCGGCTCGGACCCGTTCATCGTGCTGCCGTCGGCCGACCTCGACGCGGCCGCGGCCACCGCGGTGAAGGCGCGCTGCATCAACAACGGTCAGTCGTGCATCGCCGCCAAGCGCTTCATCGTGCACGACGCGGTGTACGCCGGCTTCGAGGCGCGCATGGTCGCCGGCCTCGAGCGGCTCAAGGTCGGCGACCCGATGCGCGACGACACCGACGTCGGCCCGCTCGCGACCGAGCAGGTGCTCGACGATGTCACCCAGCAGGTCGCGGCCTCGGTCGCCGCCGGTGCGCGCCTTTTGTGCGGCGGCAAGCGCATCGGCACCACCGGCAACTTCTACGCCCCGACCGCGCTCGCGGACATCCCGCGGACGGCGCGCGCCTACCGAGAGGAAGTGTTCGGCCCGGTCGCCCTCCTGTTCCGCGTGCGCGACCTCGACGCCGCGATCGCGCTCGCCAACGACACGCCCTTCGGTCTCGGCTCCTCGGTGTGGACGCGCGATCCGGCCGAGCAGCAGCGCCTGATCGACGAGCTCGACGCCGGACAGACCTTCGTCAATGCCATGGTCGCCTCGGACCCGCGCGTGCCGTTCGGCGGCGTCAAGCGCTCGGGCCACGGCCGCGAGCTCGCCGCCGTCGGCATTCGCGAGTTCGTCAACCTCAAGACGGTGTGGATCGCCCGCGAGACGTAGGCCCGCAGCGCTCACGGATCGATGATGTGGAAAACGGGGAAAGGGGTTAGAACGCTGGAGGCATGCTCGTATTTCCGCCCTATCGACTGGACCTCGATGAGGAGCGGCTGTGGAAGGGCAACAAGCTGCTGAGCCTGCGGCGCAAACCATTTGCGATCCTGCGCTATCTCGCGACCAATCCGCGGCGCCTGGTGACGCACGACGAGCTGCTCCGGCACGTCTGGGGAGGATCTGTGGTGAGCGAGAGCGCGGTGCGCTCGCATCTCCATGACCTGCGGCAGGCGCTCGGCGACGGAGTGATCGAGACGGTGATCGGCCGCGGCTACCGGTTCTCCGCCCCGTTCGAGGCCGGCGACGAGGACGTCGCGCCCGGACCGCCGGTCGCGCGCGCGGCTGCGGCGTCGCCCGAACGCGTCGTGGTGGGCCGCGACCGCGAGCTCGCGACGCTGCGCCGAGCGCTCGACCGCGCGGCGACCGGGCACCGCCAGATCTGCGTCGTTTCGGGCGAGCCCGGGATCGGCAAGACCACGCTGGTCGACGTGTTCCTCGACGAGCTCGAGGATCGCGGCGTGCTTGCGGTCCGCGGCCAATGCGTCGAGCAATTCGGTACACCCGAGGCGTACCTCGCGATGATCGAGGTGATCGGCAAGCTCTGCCGCGCCGAGCGCGGGGCGTCGATCCTGGGCGCATTCATGCGCTACGCGCCGACGCTGCTGGCGCGTGTCCCGCACCTGGTGCCCGACGAGCTGCACGCCGATGTCTCGCGCCGCGCGCAGGGCGGGACGGACGCGCGTACGGCCCGCGAGCTCGGCGAGGCGCTCGAGGTCGTGTGTGCGCAGGACACGCTCGTGCTGGTGGTTGAAGACATGCAGTGGTCCGACATCGCAACGATCGACCTGCTCGCGCTCCTCGGGCAACGCACCGAGCGGGCCCAGCTGATGGTGATCGCCACCGCGCGGCGCACCGCCGTGCAGACGTCGGAGCATCCGCTCGGTCGGGTGGTGCGCTCGCTGTTCGCGCGCTCGGGGGCCGCGCACGTCGCACTGGAGCGGATCGACGGCGCGAGCGTGCGCGAGCTGGTCGATCGGCGGTTCCCCGGCCATCGATTCCCGGACCCCCTGATCGACGTCCTCGCCAGGATCACCGGCGGGACGCCCCTGTTCCTGGTGACCTTCATCGAGGACCTGGTCGGCCGGGGCATGCTCGCCGAACGCGACGGGAGCTGGAGCTTGACCGTGTCGGTCGAGGACATCGCGGCCCACCGGCCCGACACCATCAAGCAGTTGATCGACATCCAGCTCGATCGGCTCAGCGACGATGAGCAGCGGGTGCTCGGGGCGGCGAGCCTGGTCGGCGCGACGTTCTCCACCGGGCCGGTCGCCGCAGCGCTCCGCATGCCGGTCGAGGAGGTCGACGACCTGTGCGATGGATTCGCTCGCCGCGTGCTGTTCCTGCGCCGCGAGGCGAGCGAGGACAGCCCGGATGGCGCGCAGCATTCGCGGTATGCGGTCACCCACGCGCTCGTCCAGGAGGTCCTCGAGGAGCGCACGCCCATGGCGCGGCGGCAGCGCTGGCACCTCGCGATCGCGGAGTACCTCGAGCGCACCTACGCGGGTCGCGCCACCGAGATCGCCCGCACGCTCGCGGCACACTTCGACAAGGCGCGCATGCCGGCGCGCGCGATCGAGCACTACGTCGTCGCGGGTCACCAGACCGCGCTGCGGTTCGCGGCGCAGGACGCCGTCGCACTGTACGAGCGCGCTCGCGAGCTGGTCGCGAGGCTGCCGCGGACGCCGGAGCGCGACGCGCTCGAGCTCAAGATCCTCGCGATGATCGGTCAGCTGTTGATTCGCACGCCGTACCGGCGCGGTGATCCGATCCATGTCTATCAGCGCGCGATCGACCTCGCGCGCGAGATCGGTGACCACGCGAACCAGTACCTCGCCCTGGCAAACCTGTGCTTGCGCCACGTGCTCCACGCCGAGTTCGCGCTCGCGGTGGCGGTGTGCGACGAGCTCGTCACGGTGGCTGCCCAGACCGACCTCGATCCCCTGCTGGTCGAGTACGGTACCAACGTCCGAGCGCTGACCGCCGTGTATCGCGGCGAGCTCGCGCTTGCCTACGCATGGTTCGATGCGCTCGCCGGATCGACCGCCCGCTCGACCCCGGCCGACGGTTTGATCCACCACGCCGCGCTGCATGGGCCGATCGCCCGCTCGGGGCTCGCGCGGTCCTACGTCGCGCTGATCCGTTGCCTGCTGGGGGAGCCCGATCGCGCGGCGCGCGATGCGCGGGACGCGATCCCGGCGGCCGCCGATGTCGATGATCCGATCCGGCGCGGAATCCTCGAGAACATGCGGGCCCGCATCCACTTCTTGCGGCGCGATCCGCCCGGCGAGGTCGAGCAGGCCGCGCTCGCGATCGTACGTCGCGCGACCGCTGCGCCGTGGGCACTCGAGGAGTCGAAGATCCTCGCGCAGTGGGCCGAGAGCCACCGCGCGCCGCTGACCGCGGCCGCCGCCGCCGCGGTGGTCGATGGCTTTCGCACGCGGCTCGCGAGTGCATCGCTCGGCGCGCCGTTCTCCGCTGCGCCGATCGCCGACATGCTGCAGCGCTCGGGCTATCGCGCCGAGGCGATCGACGTGATCGACCGTACGATCGCGTACGCGATCGACCACGAAGAGCTGCTGTGCGTCCCGGACCTGTTTCGCGCGCGCGGCGACCTGCTCGCCGCGACCGACCCCGCCGCCGCGATCGCGGCGTATCGCGAGGCGCATGCGCGCGCGGCCGCGACGCAGATGACGCTGTTCATGATGCGTGCGGCGACCCAGCTCGCGAAGCTGACCGCAGGAGCGCCGATGTACCGCGAGGCGCGCGCCTGGGTCGCAGACGCGTTCGGCCGGTGCGCAGAGCCGACGTCGGAGACGCCGGACTTTGTCCAGGCGCGTGCGGTGCTGGCGTCTGGGTGACGCGGATGGCGGGCGCTGGCCTCACGCCAGCATGCCGACGACCGTGGTCCCTCGGTACAGCGACGCGCCGCAGCTCGGGCACTCGAGGTTCGGCGGCCGGCCGACGTCCGCGCGGCACGACGGGCAATGCGCCACGTCGTAGGGCGGCTTGACGTCACCCTTCCAGCGCACCGCGCGCACATCGAGCGCGACGCATGCGCCGCTCGATGCGACGCGGCGCGCCTCGGGGACACTACCGCAGTAATAGACTTGCTTCTTGCATGCGCTGCAGTGGCGAATGTCGTCGCGGCCAGTCGGCGCGAGGGAGCCCCAGTCCTTGGGGCAGCGAAAGTCGAACGCCGGGGCATCTTCGCACTGCTCGATCGCCGGACGCGCCACGCGCACGCGCCAGCGGAAGTCGAGCGCAGCGGCCAGCGCGCGCAGGCGCTGCGACGACGACTCGAACCCCGGTGCCTCGGGCACCATCGCGACCAGCGTCTGCTGGAGGCGAATGAACTCCGCCTCGCGCATGTGGCCGTGCTCCTCGAGCCAATCGCCGTAGACCTGGCGGCTGGGCTCGTCGCCCTCGCCGATCGCGTGCAGCAGTGCTGCTTCCGTGGCGTCGCGCGCCACGAACGGCTGCAGCTGCCGATCCAGCGATCTCACTGCGCCATCCCCGGCGATCTCGAGGGTGAAGGCGCCGATGTTGACCAGATCGGAGGGCCCGATGCCCGCCGGCCCCATCAGCCGGCGGCCATTGAGGTACGTGCCATTCGTGCTGACGATGTCGATGATCAGGTATGCGCCGTCATTGGGCACCAGGCGCGCATGGCGCCGGGAGACCCCGATGTCGGGCAGCACGATGTCGTTGCTACCGGCGCGACCGATCGTCAGCTCGCGATCCTTCAGCGTGAACTTCGCAGTTGACCGGCCCGGACCGCTGACGATGATCGTGAGTCCCCCACTCATTCGGCTCCTCCTACACGATGCGACCTGCAGAGGATACCGCGCGCGGTAAGATGCGCCATGCCTCCGGACGACGACACCCTCGTCGACAAGCGCCTGCGCACGCGGCTGGGCCTGGGCCAGCTCAGCGGCACGCCGGCGCCCGACCTCGTGGGGCGCGTGGTGCTCGACCACTACCTGGTCGAGGAGCAGCTCGGCTCCGGAGCGACCGGCGCCGTGTTCCGCGGCAGACACACCAAGCTCGGGCGCGCGGTGGCGATCAAGGCCCTCCACGACGAGCACCTCGACGAGCCCACCATGCTGGGGCGCTTCCAGCGCGAGGCGCGCGCGGCTGCACGGCTCCGCCACGCCAACCTGATCCCGGTCATCGACGTGGGCGAGACCGAGGACGGCACCCAGCTGATCGTCTTCGAGCTGGCGGTCGGCCCGACGCTGCGCCAGATCATGAGCGGGCCGCTGCCCGGCGACCGCGTGGCGCGACTGGTCAAGCCGATCCTGCGCGGCCTCGACCATGCTCACGGCGCACACCTCATCCACCGCGACCTCAAGCCCGACAATGTCATCGTCGAGACCGGCGACGACGGGAGCGAGATCCCGCGGATCGTCGATTTCGGGATCGCCGTGCTCGAGGATCCCGACGCCGGCCCTGGCACCAAGCTGACCGGCACGGGTGTCATCATCGGTACACCGCTCTACATGGCGCCCGAGCAGGCCAAGGGCGAGGCCATCGACCACCGCGTCGACCTGTTCGCCCTGGGCGTGATGGTCTACGAGATGCTGGCGGGCGTGCCGCCGTTCGAGGGCACGGCGCTCGAGATCGCGGTCGCCAACATCAGCAACGATCCGCCGCCGATCGCCGAGCGCGCTCCGGGTGTCGTCGTCGATCCGTTCCTCGAGTCGTACGCGCGAAAG
The DNA here is from genome assembly GCA_035472155.1 of Kofleriaceae bacterium. GTDB lineage: Bacteria > Myxococcota_A > Polyangia > Haliangiales > Haliangiaceae > JABFXX01. Next base: position 8,800 of record DATIPJ010000175.1, on the reverse strand, counting down.
CTGATGGCGCGCGACGTCTCGGCGCGCTTCGCCACCGCGCACGAGGCCCTCGAGCTCCTCGAGCTCGCCGATCGCGACCGCGACCTGGCCATGCGCCGCATCGGCCATATGGACGTCGACCGCGCCCTGGCCGTCGTGTCATTGCCGCGCGTCGAGCGATAGCCATCAGATCAGCTGCCGCACCTCGCGCAAGCGCTCACACGTGATGGCGTACTCCGCTCGAACCCGTGGATCGGCCGTCTCTCGCATGCTCCTGCGCGCGGCGTCGAGGTGCCGCTCGAGGCAGCCGAGCGCGGCATTGCGGCGCTCGAGCGACAGTGACCCGGCCACGGCGAGCTCGACGTCGAGCCGCGCACCGGCGGCGTCGCACGCGGCGGTGATGATGCCCTCGAGCTCGCCGAGCAGCGAGAGCACGTCGGGTCCCGCCGGCAACCTGGGCCGCGTGGCCTCGAGCGCGGCGACCTGGCGCTCGGCCGCGTCATAGGCCAGTGCGAATGCCCGGTCAAACGACTCGAGCAACGCGAACGGCAGCTCCGACTTCGCGCCGACGATGTGCGTCGCGACGGCGGTCGGAACGAGCGCAAGCAGCACCGCCACGCGCAGTGCGAGCGCGCGAAGAGTCATGCGCTTCCCGGTAGTCACGCGAACAACGGCTGTCAACGCGCGCGATCGCACCCACATTCTCCGACCCGAGGCGCAATGCGATGGGTCAGCGCGGAGGGAGTGGCTTGGGCATGCCGGCCATCTCGGTCGGCGGGTAGTAGTAGCGATCGCCGAGGGCTTGCACGGCTTGCCAGAACTCGGGCGTGGAGGCGAGCTGGCCGGTGAGCTTGGGATCGGAGAGGACGATCTTCTGGCGGCGGAATCGCCAGGCCTCGGGCTCGAGGCGGACGGCGACCTCGAGGGCGCGCTGCGAGGCCGCGAGATCGCCGCGCTGTGCGAGCCAGACGCCGAGGCGGAAGTGCGCGGCTGCGAGCGAGGCGTTGCGGTCGAGGCCGCGCATGCGGCGGCGCACCTCGTCGGGTGCGAGCGCGTGCTGGCTCGCTGCGCCGCGCTCGATCCAGTCGCGCAGCGCATCGATGTAGACCTGGCGCCGGGCCTTGCTGTCGTCGGCGCGCTCCCTGGGGACCTCGCGCGTCTGGAGGTTCATCGAGCGGAATGAGTCGGTCGAGCCCGGCGCTTCGGGCGGGCGGACGATCATGCCCTGCTCGTCGATCCAGGCCGCGGTCGGGACGTTGACGATGCCGTAGGTCTCGCCGAGCGAGTGTCGCTCGTCGATCAGGCACGGGTACGCGGGCGCGGCGGCCCGCTCGGCGATCGCGCGGCTCCAGCCCATGAACGCAAACATCTGCGGCACGAGCTGTTGCGGGCGGATGAAGTCGCGGACGGCTGCCGCCCCGCCGCTATCGAACGCGACCGCGACGACGACGAAGCCGCGGTCCTTGTGCTCCTCGTAGAACCCCTGCCAGACCGGCAGGTCGAAGCGGCACCCTCACCAGGAGGACCAGCAGTAGAGCAATACCTTCTTTCCGCGGTAATCGGAGAGCGAGTGCAGGTTGCCGTCGAGGTCGGGGAGCCGGAAGTCGGGGGCGGCGACCGGATCTGACCCGCTCGGCGCGCCGGTGGTCGCCGGCGGCCCGAACGCCCACACGCCGCGCTGCTCGTCGCGCGCAACGGGTTGGCCGAGGTGCGCGGCGAACGCGGCGAAGTCGAGCCGGCGAGCGTCGCCGTCGAGCCATTCGGCCTTGCGCGCGGCGGGCACGGGCACGCAGACCTCGTCGCGGCAGAGGCCTTCGGGCTTGTGGGCCCAACCGGTCGCGTGCGCCAGGTCGTCGAGCGGGATCCACAGGCGGTCGCCGTCCGCGGCGGCACCGGCGGGCTCGGTCTCCAGTGCGCCATAGAGGAGGGTCTGGGCCATGGCCATGCGTACCGCCGCGCGGCCTGCAGCTCAAGATGCGCGGGGTACATCATGAGCTACCGATGACGGCCCTGGCGCTTGACCCGACACGCGCCGGGTGCATTTTGCCGCGAGAAATCGCTGCTCGGATGAGCAATGCGATGCATGGCCGCGCATGCGCCCGAGGCAAAGAACGGAGACTGGACGCGCGTCGGAGGTAAGATGGGCGCATGGCGGGGACGCACAGCTCGGGTCATGGCCCGGCGATCGATCATGTTGGAGGGAGCGGCGGGAGAGAGCACGAGGCTCCCGACGCGGGGCGCGCGGCGATCGCGCAGATGGGGCCGGGGCAGCCGCTCGACGCAGCGGCGGCACGTGCGGCGGCCGAGATCCTCGGTCAGGCGCCCCGAGACGTGACGGTGCACATCGGTCCCGAGGCGGAGCGGTTCGTTGCGCAGCACCAGGCGCGCGCGGTGACGATCGGCAGCCACATCGCATTCGGGGCCGGCCAGTACCGGCCCGGGACGGCCGACGGCGAGCGGCTGATCGCGCACGAGCTCGCGCACGTGATCCAGATGCGATGAGCGGACCGAGCGTAGCCCGGGGCGACACGCCGGAGGCGCGGTCGGCCCGGAACAGCGAAGCGAGGGACGCTCGGAAGGGAATGAGCGGACCGAGCGAAGCCCCGGGCGGCCCGCCGGAGGCGCGGCCGGACGGGAAGAGCGAAGCGAGGGACGCTCGGAAAGTAATGAACCGTCAGCTGGCGAAGGCGCCCTCGGCGTAGCGCTGGTGGCGCAGGCGGCGGTAGTCGCGGGGCGTGACGCCGACGACGGCGCGGAACTGGCGGGTGAAGGCGCTGTGGTCGGCGTAGCCGCAGGTCTGTGCGATGGCGGCGATCGTGTCGGGGCCATCGAGGAGGAGGGCGGCGCGCTCGAGGCGGAGCTTGACCAGGAAGCGGTGGGGCGAGAGCTGGAACACGCGGTAGAACTGGCGCTCGAGCTGCGAGACCGAGAGCTCGGCGATGCGAGCGAGGTGGGTGACGCGGACGTCGTCGGCGAGGCGGGCGTGGAGGTGCTCGACGACGCGGCCCAGGCGCGGGTACACCGGGTCGCGGGCGTTGGGGCGGCCGAGGTCGCGCGAGATACCGACCAGGCCGATCACGCGGCCGCGCTCGCGCACGGGGAGCTTGCGGGTGACGCACCAGCCCGGGCCGCGGCCGGCGAACAGGTGAAGCTCGAGGCGATCGACGATGGGCTCCCCCGAGCGAACGACGCGCAGGTCCTGGGCGACGTAGGCCTCGGCGAGCGGCGCGGGGAACAGGTCGAGCGGGGTCTTGCCCAGCAGCTCGCGCTTGTGCTGTTTCCCGCACCGCTGCACGAGGGTCTCGTTGACCGACGTGTAGCGGCCCTCGCGGTCCTTGGCGAAGTACACGACGTCGGGGATGATGTCGAACAGCGCTTCCTGTTCGGCGGTCCCGATCTGCATGGAGGCGGTTATGCCAGGGGCCCGGCACGGCGGCCAGGCGATGGGCGCCCGCGCGCGTGGCGGCGGCGGGGTCATTGTGCAGAATTCGGCACGTGCAATGAGGAATCCTTGCAAGACCGGCCGCGCGGGGTTCGCTAGGCTCGGGGCGTGAGCTCGGTCATTGCCATCGATTCGCACACCGCAGGGGAGCCGACCCGGACGGTGATCGCGGGCGGCCCGGATCTCGGCATCGGACCGCTCGCCGAACGCCGGCGCCGGTTCGCCGCCGAGCACGATCGGTTCCGCTCGGCGGTGGTGTGCGAGCCGCGCGGATCGGACGTGCTGGTGGGCGCACTGCTCGTGCCGCCGAGCGATCCGGCGTGCGCGGCGGGGGTCATCTTCTTCAACAACGTGGGCATGCTCGGGATGTGCGGCCACGGGACGATCGGCGTCGTCGAGACGCTGCGGCACCTGGGGCGAATCGGGCCGGGCGTGCACCGGATCGAGACGCCGGTGGGGACGGTCGCGACCGAGCTGGCCGCCGACGGGCGGGTCAGCGTGGCCAATGTCGCGAGCTATCGCCACCAGCATGCGGTCGCGCTCGACGTGCCCGGGCTGGGCCGGGTGACCGGCGACGTCGCGTGGGGCGGCAACTGGTTCTTCCTGGTGGCGTGGGATGGGCCGATCGCATTGCCGCACGTCGACGCGCTGACCGACGCGGCGTGGCGAATCCGCGGCGCGCTGGTCGCGGGCGGCGTGACCGGCGCGGGTGGCGCCGAGATCGATCACATCGAGCTGTTCGGACCGCCGAGCGCGCCCGGCGCCCACGCGAAGAACTTCGTGCTGTGCCCGGGCAAGGCGTACGACCGCTCGCCGTGCGGCACGGGGACGTGCGCCAAGCTTGCGTGTCTCGCCGCCGAGGGCGCGCTGGCGCCGGGCGCTGTCTGGGTGCAGGAGAGCGTCGTCGGGACGACCTTCGAGGGCAGCTACCAGCGCGCCGGCGACGAGATCCTCCCGCGCATCAGCGGGCGGGCGTACGTGACCGCGGAGCTGACCCTGCACTTCAACGGCGACGATCCGTTCTGCGACGGGATCCGGCCAGCGACGGAGCCCGCGACGGGTTCTGGATCGGAGCCCGCGGTGGGGTCAGGGTCGAGGCCGAGGTGACCGTGAGTGCAACGGCGGATGTCGTGGTGGCCGGCGGTGGCATCGTCGGCTGCGCGGTGGCGCTCGAGGCTGCGAGGGCGGGGCTGCGCGTGGTGGTCGTCGAGCCGGGGTGCATCGGCGGCGGCGCGACCGGGGCGGCGATGGGACACCTGGTGGTGCTCGATGACGATCCGGTCGAGCTGGCGCTGTGCCGGTGGTCGCTCGCGCTGTGGCGCGAGTTGCTCGATGCGCCCGCCGTCGAGAACCTGGCGGCTGGCACGCTGTGGGTGGCGGCCGATGGCGCCGAGGCCAACGCCGCGCGCGACAAGCAGCAACGGCTGCGCGACGCGGGGCTCGACGCCGAGTGGCTCGACGACCGCGCGCTGGCGGAGGCCGAGCCGCTGCTGCGCGAAGGCCTCGTCGGCGCGGTGCGCGTCCCGGGCGACTCGGTCGTGTACCCGCCGGGCGCCGCACTGCATCTGTGGCGCGAGGCCGAACGGCTGGGCGCGCGCACGATCCGCGCGGCGGTGCGGGCGCTGGCCGACGGTGCGGCGATCCTCGACGACGGCACGCGCGTGTCGGCGGGGGCGATCGTGCTCGCATGCGGGCTGGCGACGACGGCGCTGGTGCCCGGGCTTCCGATGGTGCCGCGCAAGGGGCACCTCGTGGTCACCGATCGCTACCCGGGGCTGGTGCGCCACCAGCTGGTCGAGCTGGGATACATCGCGAGCGCCCACGCGCACACCGGCGGCGACAGCGTGGCAATGAACGTGCAGCCGCGTCCAACGGGCCACCTGGTGATCGGCTCGTCGCGGCAGTTCACCGACGACGGCGCGGTCGATCTGGCGATCGTCGACGCGATGCTTGGGCGCGCGTTCGAATACCTGCCCGGGCTGCGCAGGTTGCACGCACTTCGCGTGTGGTTCGGGTTTCGCCCGACGTCGCGCGACGGCCGGCCGTTCATCGGCCCCTGGCCGGCCCGCGATCGCGTCTGGCTCGCCACCGGTCACGAAGGCCTGGGCATCACCACGTCGCTCGCGACCGCGCACCTGGTGGTCGATCAGATCCTCTCGCGCCCGAGCCCGATCGACGCGGCTCCCTATGCACCGTCGAGGGCACTGTGCTGACGCTGGCCGCCGCCCGAGCACGCGCAGGGCAGCCGTTTCGCACGTCGGTGACCGGTGAGCCGCGCGCGCCGCTGTGCGGGATGGGGGTGTGCCACGAGTGCCGCGTGACGATCGAAGGCGATGCGCACCAGCTCGCGTGCGTCCTGCCTGCCAAGCAAGCCACGCACGCGACGTCTCCCTCGCAAGCGGTATCTCGAGGAGTGGGCGCCGGGCTGCGCGAGGAGCGCTGTGATGTGCTGGTGATCGGGGGCGGGCCGGCGGGGCTGGCCGCGGCGCGGGCGGCCGGTGGCGCGGGGGCAGATGTCTTGCTGCTCGACGAGCACATGGCGCTCGGGGGGCCGATCTATCGAGCGCTCGAGCGACCGTGGCCGGCGCCGCCGCGGGTGCACCGGCAGACGCGCGTGGTCGCGGCGATCGACGGCGGGGTGCTCGCCGAGGATGGCGCAGGAGCGTTGATCGCGCGGTATCGGGAGGTCATCGTGGCGCCCGGGGCGCGCGAGCTGCTGCTGCCGTTTGCGGGCTGGACCTTGCCGGGCGTGTTCGGCGCGGGTGGGTTGCAGCTCCTGGCCAAGGGCGGCTGGCCGGTGGAGGGGAAGCGGGTTGTCGTTGGTGGGACGGGCCCGCTTTTGCGCGCGGCCGCGGCGGGGCTGCGCAAGCTCGGCGCGCGCATCGTCGGGATCGCAGAGCTCGCGCCGGCGGGGCGGATCGCGCGGTTCGGCGTGGGGCTCGCGGCGCATCCGGGCAAGCTCGCGCAGGCGGCGTCGCTGTCGGCGCAGCTGATCGGCGTGCCGGTGTGGAGCCGGGCCTTGATTCGCCGCGCGCATGGCGAAGGCAGCGTCACGGGCGCGACGATCGACGTGGGCGGCCGCACGCGCACGGTGGAGTGCGACCTGATCGCAGCCGGGTTCGGCCTGGTGCCGAGCATCGAGCTGCCGCTGATGCTGGGTTGCGCGGTCGCCGAGGCGCGCGTGGTGGTCGACGAGCTCGGTGCGACGAGCGTCCCCGCCGTACGCTGCGCGGGGGAGGCGACCGGCATCGGCGGCATCGACAAGGCGCTGCTCGAGGGCGAGATCGCCGGACTGGCGGCGGCAGGGCGCGAGCCGCCGGCGCGGCTGTTGCGCAAGCGGCGTGCGGCGCTGCGGTTTGCCGAGGCGCTCGCGGCATGCTTTCCGGCGCCGCGCGACTGGGCCGGGGTCGTCGAGGACGACACGATCGTGTGCCGCTGCGAGGACGTGCGGTGGGGCGCGCTGCGCGACGCCGACGACGTGCGCGCGGCCAAGCTTCATACGCGCGCGGGGATGGGCGCCTGCCAGGGCCGCGTCTGCGGCTCGGCGCTGGCGGTGCTGCGCGGCTTTCCGCATGGAACGATCCGCCCGCCGGTGGCACCGGTGCGGCTCGAGACACTGACGATGATGAGGTGAACCATGACGATCGAATGGAAGGGCATATTCCCGGCAATCACCACGCCGTTCACCGCGCAGGGCGCCATCGACCATGGCTTCCTCGCCGAGCACTGCCGCTGGATGATCAGCGCCGGGTGCAGCGGCATCGTCCCGCTCGGCTCGCTCGGCGAGGGCGGCACGCTGTCGTTCGCCGAGAAGCGAGCGGTGCTCGACACGGTGGTCGCCGCTGCGGGCGCGCCCGTGGTCGCCGGTATCGCCGCGCTGTCGACGGGCGAAGCGGTCGAGCTGGCGCGCATGGCCGAGGACGCGGGATGCCGCGGGCTGATGGTGCTGCCGCCGTACGTGTACAGCACCGACGAGCGCGAGATGCTGGCCCACGTCTCGGCGGTGATCGATGCGACGCGGCTGCCCTGCATGCTCTACAACAACCCGCCCGCCTACAAGACGGACTTCACGCCGCCGCAGATCGTGCGGCTCGCCGAGCGCCACGCCAACCTGGCGGCGGTCAAGGAGTCGTCGGGCGATGTCCGCCGGATCACGGCGCTGCGGGCGCTCACCGGTGACCGGATCGCGATCGCGATCGGCGTCGACGATCTGGTCGTCGAGGCGGTGGCGGCGGGCGCGGTGGCGTGGGTCGCCGGGCTGGTCAACGCGTTCCCGCGCGAGTCGGTCTCGCTGTTCGAGCTCGCGCGCCGCGGCGAATCCGAGCGCGCCGCCCCGCTCTACCGCTGGTTCCTGCCGCTCCTGCGCATGGACACCGTCCCCAAGTTCGTCCAGCTGATCAAGCTGTGCCAGGAGCGGGTCAGCATGGGCAGCGCGCGCGTGCGCCCGCCCCGGCTCACCCTCGAGGGCGCCGAGCTCGTCGACGCGGAGGCGGCCATTCGTACTGCGCTCGAGCGCCGGGCCGCACCATGACCGCGCCGGTTCATTGCCACCCATCGAGCGCCGCTCGAGCGCCGAGCACGGCGATCGCGGCGCCGGCGAGGCGCGCACATGCGGACGGTGGTCGAGCGCGGCGCCCGAGGAGCGCAGTCATGGCCGCGCGAGCGCGGCGACGAGCGCGGGGATGTCGTCCTTGCGGTCGCGCAGCGGCGGCAGCGTGGTTCGCCGCGGCGTGGCTGGTCGCGGTCTGTGCCTGCGGGGCGCAGTCGCGCTCCCCCGAGACCGCGCGCGGCTCGGCCGGGCCGCTGCAGGGCATCGTGGAGCGAGACTGGGCGTGGCGGCTCGCCGAATTCCCGCAGCTCGCGAGCCGGGTCGGCATCCGCGAGGCGGATGATCGGCTCGACCACGTCGACGGCGCAGCACGCGCGCGACAGCTCGCCCACTGGCGCTCGGTGGCCGGCGAGCTCGCGGCGCTGCCGGTGGCACAGCTGCCGGCGGAGGATCGGGTGACCGCCGAGGTCCTCGCGGAACAGGTCCACGAGCGAATCGCGGAGATCGAGCACAAGACGTACCTGATGCCGCTCAACGCCGACTCGAGCTTCTATGCCGGGCTGGCGGACCTGCCGCGCCGGCAGACGTTCCGGGCGCAGGTCGACTACGAGCGCTACCTCGCGAAGCTGCGGGATCTGCCGCGCTTCTTCGACGAGAACCTCGCGCTGATGCAGGAGGGCCTCGCGAGCGGGCTCACGGTGCCGCAGATCGTGCTGACCGGCCGCGATGGCGCCGCGCGCGTGCACGGCGAGGTCCGCGATCCGACGCAGAGCGTGTTCTATGCGCCGTTTGTCCGGCTGCCGGACTCGATCCCGGCGGCGACCGCCGAG
>DATIPJ010000174.1:0-11229 GCA_035472155.1 Kofleriaceae bacterium | reverse complement strand
GTTGGTGTCCATTTTTTTAGCAATTGCCCATCGTTTATTTCGTCCAATAACCATTTACTGCTGTCTACAATTTGTGGGCGAGATCGCCTCGACGCGGCCGATCGCGTGGCCCGCGACGACGAGCGGCGCGCGCTCGCGCAGGCCGGCGGTGTGACGGAACAGGACGCGGATGCGGGTCGGCGAGCGCAGGGTGACGCCATCGAGGAACATGAAGGCGCCGATCGCGAGCGCGAGGACGGCGATCGCGATCGCGCCCACGCGCCGGAGCAGCGCGACGTCGGAGAGCAGCGGGCTCACGCTACTCCTTCCAGAAGAACTTCCATGGATTGCGTTTGAGGTCGCGGATCAGCTCGCGGATGTCGCTGTACAGCTCGTCGCGCGAGAGCAGCGCCCCGGCGGTGCCCTTGCCGGCGCGCAGGTCGCCGACGACCGCGTTGGCGCCGTCGAGCAGCGTGCCCGCGCGAGCTGCCGCGGTGCCCGCGCTGTCGATCGCGCGGTCGATGCCGCCGAGCCGCTGCTCCGTGATCATGCCGGTGACGCGCGTGGCGTCGGTGAGAAAGCCCGCGGCGCCCGGCGTGAGCGTCTGCAGCGACGACCGCGCGGCGGCCAGAGCCCCGTCGGCGCTCGCGAGCAGGCTCGCCACCGGCCGTCCGTCGCCGAGGCCGGTGTTGAGCTTGCTGAGGGTGGCCGTGCCCTCGCGGGCCAGTGCGGTGCCGGCGCCGATCAGCTCGCCGATCTGCGCGCGGTTGTCGATCAGGAGCTGGTTGACCTCGGCGACCGCGCTCGCACCGTTGGCGAGCAGGTGCTTGATCGCATCGCGGTCGTCGCGCAGCACGCTCGACACGCCGTCGAGGACCTCGTAGAGACGCGCGACGACGAGGTCGGTGCGCGGCGGATCGTGCACGAGGTGCGCGTCGTGCACGATGGAGCCCGGCGCGAGCGGCGGGCGCTGCCAGTCGCGTCCCGGTACGATCTCGAGGTACTGCTCACCGAGGACACCCGCGGTGTTGATGAAGAACTCGGCGTCGGCGCGGATCGCATCGGCCACGCGGTCCTCGACCCACGCGGTCACGCGGACCTGCACCCGCTTGTCGATCGCCGGGTCGATCGCGCCGCCGTGCAGCTCGACCGCCTCGACCTTGCCGACCTTGATGCCCGAGAGCTTGACCGGCGCGCCGGCCGCCAGGCTCCCGACGTAATCGAAGTCGAGCCGCAGCGTGAACCCCGAGCGCAGCGAGAAGTTGCCGAGGATGACGATCAGGCCGATCAGGATCGCGCTCGATACCAGGATCAACAGGCCGACCTTGAACTCCAGACTGCGTTCGCGCATGCCGGCGAGCGTAGCCGATCCGCTCGCGGCGCCGGGAACCGTGACTCAAGTCGCAGCGTGCGTGAGCGGTGGCGATCGAATGTCAGCGCAGCACCCGCCTCGACGACAAGACGCCTCCGCTCGCCGGCACACGCGCGCGCAAAACTCCGGCGGCGCCGTGCGCGCGGCTGTATCGTCGCAGGATGGGGAGATTGCTCTGGCTCGCCGCCCTCACCGCGTGCGGCTGCAACAGCGACAGCGAGTTCGGCCTCGACGTCCGGCCGTCCAACACGACGTGCATCGCGAAGCAGCGCCCGGTGCTCGACACCGGCGTGAAGCTGCAGCCGATGTTCACCGGCGTGGCGTTCAACCAGCCGCTGTACATGGTGCAGGCCCCCGGCGACGACAGCACGTGGTACGTGCTCGAGAAGCAGGGCCCCGGCAGCGCGCTCCAGGCCCGCGTGCGCGCCCTGCCGGCCAACGCGACCAGCGACGCGCAGGTCCGCGACTTCGCCACCGTGACGGTGAACGCCACCGGCGAGGGTGGCCTGCTCGGCATGGCGTTTCACCCCAGGTGGCCCGACAAGAAGGAAGTCTATCTGTCGTATACGCGCACGCCCGTGACGGGCGACCCACCTCCGGTGTGCGCGGTGACCAAGGATTTCGTGCTGACGTCGATCGTCGCGCGGTTCGGCAGCAGCGACGGCACGAAGCTCGACAGCGGCCCCGACGAGATCCTCAAGGTCGGCCAGCCGTTCACCAACCACAAGGGCGGCAACATCCAGTTCGGGCGCGACGGCTACCTCTACCTCGGCCTCGGCGACGGCGGCTCGGGCGGCGATCCGTGCGGCTCGGGGCAGAACCTCGACTCGCTGCTCGGCAAGTTCCTGCGGCTCGACATCAACGCGCCCGCCGGCATGTACAAGGTCCCGAGCGACAACCCGTTCGTCGACACCAAGAATGCCCGTGGGGAGATCTGGTCGTACGGCCACCGCAACCCGTGGCGATGGAGCTTCGATAGCGCCTCGGGCGAGCTGTGGCTCGGCGACGTCGGCCAGACCACCTGGGAGGAGATCGATCGCGTGGTCAAGGGCGGCAACTACGGCTGGAACATCTGCGAGGGCTTCCATCGGCGCGACAGCACGACCGCGCTGTGCGCCACCGGCGGCCTGCTCGATCCGGTCGTCGAGCACAACCGCACCGAGGCCTCGTCGATCACCGGCGGCTACGTCTACCGCGGCAAGGCGATGCCCAGCCTCGTCGGCACGTACATCTACGGCGACTTCGCGACTGGCAACATCTGGGCGCTGGCCTTCGACGCCAGCAACAAGGCCACGCCCAAGCTCCTTGCGACCGGCGTCAGTGGAATCTCGTCGTTCGGTCAGGGCAACGACGGCGAGGTCTACGTCGTGCAGATCAGCGGCGCGATCTCCAGGCTCGTGCCGAGCGGCACGCCCATGATCGACAACTTCCCGCAGCTACTGTCGGCGACCGGCTGTGTCGATCCGAGCGATCCGACCAGGCCCGCGGCGGGCGTGATCCCCTACGAGGTCAACGCGCCGCTGTGGTCCGACGGCGCCGAGAAGCAGCGCTTCCTCGGAATTCCCGACGGCGCGACGATCGCGATCGGCAGCGACGGTGACTGGGATCTGCCGATCGGCTCGGTCGCGATGAAGGTGTTCTCCGTCGGAGGCAAGCGCGTCGAGACCCGCCTGTTCATGCGCCACGACGACGGCGCATGGGCCGGCTACACGTACGAGTGGAACGATGCCGGCACCGACGCGGCGCTGCTCTCGGGCAGCAAGCTCAAGACGCTGAGCGACACCGCGGCGTGGGCCTACCCGAGCCGCAGCCAGTGCATCCAGTGCCACTCGAGCGCGGCCGGCGGCACGCTCGGGCTCGACACCGCGCAGCTCAACCGCGACATCCTCTATCCGGCGACCCACCGGATGTCGAATCAGCTCGCCACGCTGGACCACATCGGCATGTTCAGCGCGCCGCTCGCGCAGGCCCCGTCGGAGCTACCGAAGCTGTCGGAGTACATGAGCGCCGATCCGATCGAGTCGCGCGCCCGCGCATACCTCCACGCCAACTGCTCGCACTGCCATCGCCCGCAGGGCGGCGGCCAGGGCCAGATGGATCTGCGCTACACGGTGGCGCTGCACGACACCAACACGTGCGATGCCGCCAACTCTCAGGGTCTCGTCGCCGGGGCGGCCAAGATCGTCCTGCCGGGCGACCCCACGGGAAGCATCATCTCGGCACGCATGCACGCCAGCGACGTCAAGCGCATGCCGCCGGTCGCGGTCAGCGTGACCGACCCTGTCGGGACCCAGGTGATCGATGACTGGATCACCTCGATCACCGTCTGTCCGTAACCGGACGGTCCGTCACCCGGACGGTCCGAGCGGCGGACGAAGCGCTCCGCCGCGCCTACTGCCAGCCGCCGCCGCCGCTTTGCGGCGGGTAGCCACCGCCCTGCGGCGGATAACCTCCGCCTTGCGGCGGGTAGCCTCCGCCCTGCGGCGGGTAACCTCCGCCTTGCGGCGGATAGCCACCGCCCTGCGGCGGGTAGCCTCCGCCTTGCGGCGGATAGCCGGGAGGCTGGTTGCGCTTGCTGAACATCGCCTTGGCTTCCTCGTACGCCGCCGGCGACGCCATCATCAGCACGCCGAAGTACGCCAGGATCGGCAGCAGGCCGTGCGCGAGGATCAGCACGGCCGTGACCACCGGGTGGCCGGGCGTGTGAACGATCGTGGCGAGCGCGATCAGGATCTGCTGCACCGGCAACCAGGCGATCAGCGCCGCGGCGACCAGCGGGCCGAACGCGTCGATGGTCTGCAGTGCGGGCGGCAGCTTGGCGGGCGGCACCACGAACAGGATGCAGAGCACGCCGAGCGTCAGGATCAGGAACCACAGGAGGAAGTGCACGATCAGCAGGACCGGCGCGCCTCCGAAGCTCAGGAAGTGGAAGCTGTCGATCCACGACGGGATGAGGCACGCCCCACCGACGGCGATGATGATGCGCGCGATCTGGTCCTGCGGCTGCGCGATGCGCGCGAGCAGACCGAACACGAGCAGCGAATAGCCCAGGATGTAGAGGCCGCCCGCCCCGCCCATACCGCCGCCACCCGCGGCGAACGCCATGAAGCCAAAGCCCATGTGCGAGATGAAGATGCCCGCGTAGGACACGCCGAACGGAATCCATTGCAGGACCACCGGCGGGACCTTGGACCGCAGATCGGCCGGCGCGGCGGTGAGCAGCAGGTACGCGCCGCCCGAGATGATCGGCCAGATGAAGAACTCGAAGCCGCCGCCCGACCACGCGAACACCGTCGGGCTGAGCGAGAACGGCACGACGATCGAGGCGATCAGCGCCACGCCGGCGAGGAACAGGATCTTTTTCTGCAGCCCCGGATCGCGCAGCCGCGAGACCGAGAAGCCGAAGATCGTGCCCGGCGCCGATTGCGGCAGCTTGTGCGCTAGATCCGCGAGCGGCCCGCCGGGCGATTCCTGCGGCTGCGCCGCATACGGATTGGCGGCCTGCGGATATCCGCCTTGCTGTGGATAGCCCCCCTGCTGCGGCTGTCCGTACGGATTGGCCTGCGGCTGGCCATATGGATTCTGCTGCTGCGGCTGACCATACGGATTCTGCTGCGGCTGCCCGTACGGATTGGCCTGTGGCTGACCGTAGGGATTCTGCTGCGGCTGTTGCGGCTGACCATACGGATTCTGCTGTGGCTGTCCGTAGGGATTCTGCTGCTGCGGCTGCTGCGGCTGACCATACGGATTCTGCTGCGGCTGTCCGTAGGGATTTTGCTGCTGGGGCTGTGCGTATGGATTCTGCGGTTGCGGCTGTGCGTACGGATTGGCTTGCTGTGGCTGACCGTATGGGTTCTGCGGCTGCGGCTGGCCATACGGGTTCTGCGGCTGCGGCTGGCTCGGATACGCCTGCTGAGGCTGCGCCTGCGCAGGTTGCTGCGGAAACCCTTGTGGTTGTGGCTGGGCCTGCGGCTGCGGGAAGCCCGGCTGCTGTGGTTGCGGGAAGCCTCCCTGCGCAGGCTGGGCAGGTTGGCCGGGGCGAGCGGGCTGCCCGGGCTGTGCGCCGGCGGGGCGACCGGGAATGACGGGAGCGGCGTAGCCGAACATCGTCTTCGCCGGCTGCTGCGGCTGCTGCCCACCGGGAGCACCCGCCTGCATCGGTGGCATCGGTCGGCCGCACGTTCCGCAAGCCGGCGCGTTTGTGAGCACCGCCGCCCCGCAGTACGGGCATGGCCTAGTTGGAGTCGCCATTCGGGATCCCCTTATCCTTTCGAGCTAGAACGGTATCGCACGGTGAGCGACCTCCGCAACCGAGTGGCGTGTTATGTGTGGTATGTGGCGCGCCGGCTTCCGGGACACGACGCCGTCCGCGGCGAGGCGATCGAGGTCCGCATCGCCGATACCAGCGTGCGAGCATTTCCCGACGAGAGTATCGCCGCTGCTGCGATCGCGAGCGGCACGCGCGTGCTCGCGCGCTCGCTGAAGTATCACCGTCCGCGCACGTTCTTCTGCTTTGAAGGCCATTGCAGTGGCTGCCTGGTGCGCCTCTCGGGCGTTCCGAACCTGCGCGCGTGTCAGGCCGCGTGCAGCGCCGGCGCCGAGGTCGAGGGCCAGAATGCGTTCCCCTCGGCGGAGGTCGACCTCCTCGGCGCGGTCGACTTCCTGTTCTCGCGCGGCATGGACCACCACACGCTGATGACCGGCTCGTCGGTGCTCAACAAGCTCGCGAACAAGGTGGTGCGCCAGCTCTCGGGGCTGGGCAAGCTGCCCGATCGCCCGGCGAGCGAGCTGCCGTCGGTGGCGAAGCGCACCGTCGACGTTTGCGTGATCGGCGGCGGCCCGGCCGGCCTCACCGCGGCGACGGTCACCGCGCGCGCCGGCCGCTCGACGGTGCTGATCGACGATCAGCTGCGGCCCGGCGGAAGCCTGCGCACCGATCCGCGCACGGGGCGCCGCGCCGCGGAGCTCGGCTGGGCCGAGACCGCGAACGCCGGCGTCGAGGTCCTGCCGCGCTCGACGGCGATCGGCTACTTCCCCGAGGACGATGGCGGCGTGCTCGCGGTGTCGGCGCCCGATCGGCTGTATCGCATCCACGCGCGCTCGTGGATCTGGGCCACGGGTGGCTATGCGGTAAATTTGCCGTTCCCCGATAACGATCGCCCCGGGGTGCTCGCCGCGCGCGCGGTCGGGCGGCTGCTCGTCGACCACGGCATCCTCGGTGGCGACAAGGTGTGCATCGTCGAGGTGCCCGAGATGGCTGCGGATGCGACGGCGCTCGCGTCCGCGCTCTACGAGTCCGGGGCCGAGGTCGTGCGAATCGCGCTCGCCAACGCCGCTGGCACCCGCGGTCGCAGCTGGGTCTCGGCGCTCGACACGCTGAATGGCAAGGTGGAGTGCGATCTGGTTGCGGTCGCAGGCATTCCTGCGCCCGCCTCGGAGGGGCCGCGCCAGCAGGGCTGTCGGGTGATGCTCGATCCAGCCGCCGGCGGGTTTCGCGTCGTCGTCGACGAGCTCGGGCGAACCTCCACGCCCGGCGTCTGGGCGTGCGGAGACGTCACGGGGTACCTCGGGCCGACGCGAGCGGCCGAGGACGGTGCCCGGGTGGGCGCCAACGTCGTGACGACCGCCGAATAACGGCTAATTGGTAAGGCGACATAACAGCGCTAGCGCAAAAATCGCCTGTGCTCGCGCTGTTCAGGGGCTGCACACAAGTTCACGTCAGTTCCCGTCGACAGCCAATGTCAAGTCGCGCGGTTTTGGCTATCGTCTCATCGTGGCGGGAAAGATTGTCTTGTGCCGCTGCGAGGACGTCACGCTCGCTGATCTCGAGCACAGCGTGTCGCGCGGCTATCGCGACATCGAAGAGGTGAAGCGTTACACGGGCTTCGGAACTGGGCCGTGTCAGGGCAAGGAGTGCCTGGCCGCGGTCGCGACCCAGCTCGCGATGCTCACCCAACAGGCGCCTGCGGCGATTCCGCCATTCACCTCGCGCCCGCCGCTCGCCCCCACGCCGCTGTGTCTGCTCGCCCGCGACCCCGGTGCGCACCGTTTCGCCGACGACCCGAGTCATTCCGAGGACCGGCTCGCGGACGCAGAAAGCGAGCGGTCGCACTAGTGGTGCTACCGGCCGCCGACGACGAGGAGGACACCTCCCGCGCTGACGTGTCGGGCGAGATCCGGCTGCCCGCAACGCTCGAGGGCGCAGGGCCCCTGCCCGCCTCCGCCGAGATCGTGATCGTGGGCGGCGGCGTGATCGGCCTGTCGATCGCGTACTACCTCGCCAAGCGCGGGCTCAACAACGTGGTCGTCGTCGAGCGCGGCTACCTCGCCGAGGGCGCGTCGGGCCGCAACGGCGGCGGCGTCCGCCAGCAGTGGTCGACCGAGCTCAACATCCGCCTCATGCAGGAGTCGGTCGAGCTGTGCCGGCGGTTCGCCGTCGACATCGGCGTCAACGTCTGGTTCCGCCAGGGCGGCTACCTGTTCCTCGCGCGCTCCGGCGCCGAGGTCCAGCGGCTCGAGAAGAACATCGCGCTCCAGAACCGCTGCGGCGTGCACACGCGGATGCTCGATCCGCGTCAGGCGCTCTCGATCGTCCCCGAGCTCGACATCACCGGCATCGCCGGCGCGGCCTACAATCCCACCGACGGCATCCTGTTCCCGTGGCCGTTCCTCTGGGGCTACGCGCGCCAGGCCGCGGCGCACGGCGCGCGGATCTTCACGCAGACTCCCGTGCAGGGCCTCGAGCCCCAGAAAGGCGGCGGCTATGCCGTGCACACCCCGCGCGGCACGGTGCGCGCTCGCCGCGTGATCAACGCGACCGGCGCATGGTCCCCCAAGCTCGCGCAGATGATCGGCGTCGAGATTCCGACCTATCCGATCCGCCACGAGATCTGCTCGTCGGAGCCACTCAAGCCGTTCCTGCGCCCGATGGTGAGCGAGCTGGCGAGCGGCCTGTACTGCAGCCAGTCGATGCGCGGCGAGATCGTCGGCGGCGTGACGATTCCCGGCCACGACTCGACGTACGGCAAGGGCTCCACCCTCGAGTTCCTCGCGACCTACGCGCGCCGCCTCGTGCGCCTGATCCCGATCCTCGGCGAGATCAAGATCCTGCGCCAGTGGGCGGGGCCGTACGACCAGTCGCCCGACGGAAACCCCATCCTGGGCTCGGCGCCGGGCCACCCGGACTTCTTCCTCGCGTGCGGCTTTGTCGGCCACGGCTTCATGATGGCGCCCATCGTCGGCAAGCTGTACGGCGAGTGGCTCACCGGCGGCGCGCCTCACGAGATCTTCGCGCGCTACACGCTCGCTCGATTCACGGCCGGTGCGGCGGCCACCGCCGCGGCGCACCACGAAAAAGAAGACTTCAATATCGGGTAACCTGGCACCGATGGTGTCTTCGGGGGCTCCTGGTCCGCTTCGCCTGGTGTGCTTCGACCTGCGCGCACAGGAGCTCGCGCTGCCGATCGCTGATGTCCGCGAGACGTTGCCGGTGCCGCCGATCACGCGGGTGTTCCTCGTGCCGCCGTGCATGGCGGGCGTGTTCAGCCTGCGCGGCGATATCGTGCCGGTGATCGACCTCGGCATCCTGCTCGGGCTGCCCGCGACCGCGGTCGGCAACGACAGCAAGATCGTCGTCGTCGATCATGCCGCCGGGGTGGTCGGCATCGTCGTCGACCGGCTGCGCGACCTGCGCACGATCGAGGCCGCGCTCGATCCGCCGCCCGAGGGCCTCGCCCCCGAGGTCGCCGGGCTGATGCTCGGCGTGGTCGCGACGCCGACCGGCACCGTGCGCGTGCTCGATGCGCGCGCCGTTCTCACCGCTCCGCCGCTGCGCGCGCTCGCGCATGCCGACGCAGAAGGCAGGATGTCATGACCCCGCGGAAGCTGCGCGTCCCGATGTTCTTCAAGTTCCTGATCGGCTGCCTCACCCTGGCGGCGCTGCTGATCATCGGCGGCACCTACGTGGTCAAGAACGAGACCCGGCTGCGCTCGCGCGGCAACTACCTCCAGCGCCAGGTCCGCCGGCTCGATGGCTACACCGAGCGCGCGGGCCGCGACATGACCGCCATGCTGCAGCTGCTCGCGACCGACGACGAGCTCGCCAAGGCGATGGCACAGGCGAACGCGGCCGACGACCGCAGCGACGCAGCGACCGTGCACGCGCGCCAGATGTACGACGCGCTGTCGTCGAAGAACGGCATGCAGCCCGACGTGTTCGCGCTGTTCACGCCCGGCAACCGGCTGCGGTTCGCGGCGCCGCCCAAGCTGCTCGACGAGGCGTCGCTCGCCACGCTGGGCGCGGTCGAGAAGGCGCGCGGCGGCAGCGTGTTCGCACATCGCATCCAGCTCGTCGACGGCGTGCCGTACCAGATGTCGGCGATGCCGATCCGCGGCGAGCGCGACCAGGTCGTGGGCGGCATCCTCGTCGGCGTCAAGCTGCAGCGCCTGTTCGAGGAGTTCGCCGACCAGAGCGACGATCAGATCGAGATGCAGATCCGCCCGACGCTGATCGCCGGGACCGCCGTGCTCGCCTCGTCGTGGCCGCCCGACCGGCGCGCCGAGCTCGCGCGCGCGATGCAGCCCGACAAGGTCGTGCGCGTCGCGGTCGGCGACGACGAGCGCGATGTGATCCGGCTGCGCGACGGCGACTACGACTTCTACAGCGACGACAGCTACGAGGGCTACCGCGGCGGCGACGCGGGCGCGGTCGGCCGGCTGGTGCTCACGCGCAGCCGGGTGAATGTCGTCGATCCGGCGTCGCGCCTGCCGTGGGTCGAGATCCTCGTCGGGATCGGCGCCTCGATCGTGATCGCGCTCGGGATGGGCCTCTTGATCACGCGGCCGATCAAGCAGTTCGTGCGCCAGTCCAGGAACTTGCTCGAGGGCGAAACCGATCTCACCCAGCGCCTGCAGATCAGCTCGCACGACGAGACCTCCGACCTCGCCGAGAACATCAACCTGGTGTTCGAGCGCCTCCACCAGCTCGCCACCGGCGTGCAATCGGCCGCGTTCCAGGTCGGCGCGTCGAGCGCCGAGATCAGCGCCGCGTCGCGACAGATGCTGACCGGCCTCAAGGACCAGACGCTCAAGATCGAGAGCTCGACCACCCCGGTCACCGAGCTGTCGGCGTCGATCCAGACGGTGGCCGGCAACGCGGCGCAGGCGACCAACGTCGCCGAGCAGTCGAGCGTGGCGGTGACCTCCGCGGTCCAGCGCATGGAGTCGATCCGCGCCGCGGTCGCCGATGCCGCCGAGAAGATGCGCGAGCTGGGCGAGAGCAGCAAGCGGATCGGCAACATCGTCGAGGTCATCCGCCAGATCAGCGAGCAGACCTCGATGCTGGCGCTCAACGCCTCGATCGAGGCAGCGCACGCCGGCGAGCAGGGCCGCGGCTTCGCGGTGGTCGCCGACGAGGTGTCGTCGCTCGCGCGCCGGGTCGGCCAGTCGGCCAAGGACATCGAGACCCTGATCCAGACGGTCAAGGAGCAGACCCAGGCGGTGATGGCGTCGATGGAGGTCGGCACGCGCGAGGTCGGCAGCGGCTCGCAGCTGGTGACCGGCACCCTCACGGGCCTCGGGCAGCTGATCAGCGTGGTCAAGGAGACCGCGGGCGCGGTCCACGAGCAGGCCGTCGTCTCCGACGAGATCGCGCGCAACATGGACTCGGTGCGCCAGATCGCGACCGAGGTGCTGTCGGGCTCGGAGGAATCGGTCCAGCAGGCCGAGCGCCTGCACGAGCTGGCGTTCGAGCTCGAGGAGTCGATCGGCGGGTTCAACCTCGACGGCAACAAGCTCGCGACGCAGAACCCGGCGCGGCCGCCCCGCGGCGGCACGGGGAACGGCGCGAGGCGAGCGCTGCCGGGAGCCGCGCGCGGCGA
>DATIPJ010000173.1:0-2001 GCA_035472155.1 Kofleriaceae bacterium | reverse complement strand
TCTGTACGGAGTTGGTCAGGTCGTTGAGCGCATGATCGAGGCATTCGCAACAGCCATGGAGGATGCCGAACGCCATGCCGCCGGGTTGAAACGATTGTGTGATCGAGTCGAAGCCGTGCTGCAGATCATCGAGACCGAGCTTGTCGAGGGCGCCCTCGATGACGTGTCCGACGGAGTCTCCGAGCTTCTGGAGCAGCGGCTCCAGGCCACCCTGGAAGAAGCCAAAGATCTGCGGGAAGTGCTCGCGCAGGAACTTGACGGGATCCAGGCCGAACGCCTTGGCCACGTCGGCGATGGCGTGCAGGGGGTTGAGATCCAGACCGTACCGCTGCGACGGATCTGCCTTGACGCCGAGCGGATGACGGGCGCCGCGCGCGGCGGCATCGGCGGCCACGTCGGCCTCGGCCTCGACCCTGACGGTGCGATCGGTCGCGCCCAGCGCACCTGGACCGCCATGGTCACTGGCATCGGAGATGCGGGTCTGTGCGACGTGGACTACCTCGTGCAGGAGGACTTCGCGCGCCCGCGGATCCTCTCCGGACGCCTCGGGCGCGAGTCGGATCGTCGATCCGCGTGCCTCGCCGAGTCGCCCCGGCACGCCGAGGTCGGCGTCGCGCTCGACCCCGACCTCGCCGACAGCGACGCTGGTGGTGTGCTCGACGGCGGCGCGAGTGGCCTCGTCGAGGGGCGTGACGCGCGGCTTGTGGGTGCAGCCCGGTGGGCACTGATGGCTGTGGGCGTGGGCCACCAGTGCGGCCACGCGTTGCGCGGCGTCTTGCCGGTCGGCCCCGAGCGACCAGCGCGTGATGCCGATCGCCGAGCCGTACTGGACGGCGAGCCGATCGACATCGACGGCGTCGATCGACACACCGGCGCTTCGCAGCAGCTCGCGTATCGCGGCGACCTGGGTGGGCTCGGGTGCGCGCTGGGTGGCCGTATAGATGTCGGCGACTGTCGACGCCTCGGTCTCGGCAGCGACGTCCTCGGCGAGACCGGGAGCACCGCGGTGGCGCGCTGCATGGGTCGCCTCGTGTGCGAGGAGCCAGTCACCGTCGGTGGTGCCGGGGCCATACGCGCCGTCGGAGAATACGAGCTGGTCGGCGACCGCGAATGCGCGGGCCCCGAGCTCGGAGGCAGCGGCATGCGCCGCAGGACCGGTGTAGACGCGGACATTGGACAGATCGGCATGGATCACGGACTCGAGGCGCCGCCGTACGTCGGCCGGGAGCGGCGCACCGCCGGTGCCGATCGCAGCGGAGATCAGCTCAGCGGCGCGCGCGAAGCGATCTCGGTCGAGCCGTTGCGCGCCGATGGTGTGGCGGTAGAGCGCCTCGCGCAGCGAAGCGGTGCGCGGCCGGCGCCCCGCCGACGGCTGAACCTCTACCTCTGAACCGACGTTCGTGGCTTCCGCATCACGCGCATCGCGCGCGCGCTCGCGGACCAGAAATCCCAGGTCGCGCATGGTCTCCGACCCCTCCGATCGCGGGCATGATACGGCCCGCGCGGGTCAATGGTGTCTTCGAGTGAGCCAATCGGGTCCTCGTGCCTTCGATTGCCGACAGCTCCCGATTTGCAGGTGGCGAAGTTCGTAAGGCGCTGCACTCGACGGCGATGGTTTGAGCTGCAGCAGATGGACGCCGGGCGAAGGGGAGCTTCGTGGGTTTTGCCCCGATGCAGTATGAACACTCACATCGACCGTGCGCCGTGGCCACACCATGAACACTTAATGTTTATTCGTGCGACATGATCCGTAGTCGAGCGAAGGCCGCGTGGTCATCGTTTCGCGAGCCGCGCGCGGAAGACGACGGGGCGAAGCACGCCCGGGAGCTGCACCGACGGTGAGAGCGTGGTTCCGTCGCGGGTGCCCGGCCGGATCGCGAGCCATGCAGCGAATAGCTCGTTGACCGTGCGGGTCCCGCCGCAATCGTCGCACGGTCCGGTCGTGCAGCTCGGGCACCGGATCGCGACCGGCATCGCGATCGTGACCATGCCGCCCTCGGC
>DATIPJ010000172.1:0-18430 GCA_035472155.1 Kofleriaceae bacterium | reverse complement strand
CCATCGCTCAACGGATAAAAGGTACTCCGGGGATAACAGGCTTATCACGTCCAAGAGTTCACATCGACGACGTGGTTTGGCACCTCGATGTCGGCTCATCGCATCCTGGGGCTGAAATCGGTCCCAAGGGTTTAGCTGTTCGCTAATTAAAGCGGTACGCGAGCTGGGTTCAGAACGTCGTGAGACAGTTCGGTCCCTATCCGTCGTGGGCGCAGGACGCTTGAGAGGAGCTGACTTTAGTACGAGAGGACCGAGTTGGACGAACCTATGGTGTTCCGGTTGTCACGCCAGTGGCATCGCCGGGTAGCTATGTTCGGACGGGATAACCGCTGAAAGCATCTAAGCGGGAAGCCCCCCTCGAGATTAGGCGTCCCGAGCCGCAAGGCTCCTGAAGACCCCACGTAGACTACGTGGTTGATAGGCCGGATGTGGAAGTGCGGCAACGCACGGAGCTTACCGGTACTAATCGGTCGTGTGGCTTGACCACCTATTTTTCCCGCGAAGCGAGCTGGTAACGGCTCGAGTCGCACCGGGAGAAGGTCAAGACATCAGCAATCGCGCAACTCATCGAGACAATGCTTGTGATTGTCTCCGAGAACAGAAGTAGAACGATCGCACTCGCAAGAGTGTCGTCTGGCTTCGCACTTCGTCAATTTTTTCCTGGCGGCTATACCGAAGAGGTCACACCCGTTCCCATCCCGAACACGGAAGTTAAGCTTTTCAGGGCCGATGGTACTGCAGGGGCAACCCTGTGGGAGAGTAGGACGCTGCCGGGGTTTTGAAGGCCCACTCGCGAGAGTGGGCCTTCTGCTTTTTTCGGCCGCGATCGGCGCTGGACGTGTTCGGCCGCGAACGGCGCGCTGGGCGTGTTCGGCCGCGAACGGCGTGCTGGGCGTGTTCGGCCGCGAACGGCGTGCTGGGCGTGTTCGGCCGCGAACGGCGTGCTGGGCGTGTTCGGCCGTGGTCAGCGCGCTGGCGTGTGTTCGCCCTCTGGTTTTTCGGCGCGATCCCCGCTGGTTCGAGGGGACAGGTTTATAGTCCGCGCCATGAAGAACACCAGCCTACTCATCGTGTTCGGGGTCGCGCTGGCGGTCGGCGGCGTCGCGTACGGGCAAGCGCAAGACTTCGACAAGGTCACGATCAAGACCACGAAGCTCACCGAGGGCGTCTACATGCTCGAGGGCGCCGGCGGAAACATCGGCGTCTCGGTTGGAGAGGACGGCGTGATCGTGATCGACGATCAATACGCGCCGCTCACGCCCAAGATCCAGGCCGCGATCACCGCGATCACGCCCAAGCCGATCAAGTTCGTGATCAACACGCACTGGCACGGCGACCACGTGGGCGGCAACGAGAACCTGGCGACGGGCGGCGCGGTGATCGTCGCTCACGAGAACGTCCGCAAGCGCATGAGCACCGAGCAGTTCATCGAGATCATGAAGCGCAAGGTGCCGCCTTCGCCGGCCAAGGCCTTGCCGGTCGTCACGTTCACCGATGACATCACCATGCACTTCAACGGCGAAGACATCCATGTGATCCACGCGGACCCGGGTCACACCGACGGCGACGCGATCGTCGTGTTCCCCAAGGCCAAGGTCGTCCACATGGGCGACGACTACATGACGATCTCCTATCCGTTCGCAGATCTGAGCTCGGGCGGCTCCTTCGACGGCTTCGTCGCGATCACGGAGAAGGTCGTCGGCATGACCGACGATTCGTTCAAGGTCATCCCGGGCCACGGTCCGCTGTCCAACCGAGCCGAGCTCAAGGGGTGGCACGATATGCTGGTCGAGATCCGCGCCGCCGTGAAGAAGCAGGCGGACGCCGGCAAGAAGCTCGACGCGATCCAGAAGATGGCCCTGACCGCAAAGTGGGACGAGAAGTGGGGCCAGAAGTTCATCAAGCCCGACCAGGTCGTCGACTTCGCATTCCAGGCGGTCACCGCCAAGAAGAAAAAGTAGCCCACGCAGAACGGCGGTCCGTCGCCGCACCGTTGCCGATGAGGTGGCCGCGACCGCTCAGGTGACGCGGACCAGGCAGTAGTCTTTCTTGCCGCCGCGCACGACGAGCATGGTCTCGGTCGCGAGCTGGGCGAGGGTGACCTGGTGCTCCACCTGGGTGACGCGCTGGTTGTTGATGTACGCGCCGCCCTGGGTCACCAGTCGGCGCGCCGCGCCCTTCGAGTCTGCGACCGTGCGGACCAGTAGATCGACGATGCCGACCCCGGCGGCGAGCTCGCTGCGGGCGACGTCGATGGTGGGGACGGTGCCGGCGAGCACTCCGAGGTCGGCATCGGTGAGCCCGTCGAGCGAGTCGCCGAACATGACGCGACTCGCAGTCTCCACGCGCGGGATCACCTCGGTGCCATGGATCCATGAGGTCATCGCCCGCGCCAGCTCGCGCTGAGCGCTCCGCTGGCTGCGGTCGGCGTCGTGCGCGCGCAATAGCTCGTCGATCTCGGCCAGCGGCCGGAGCGAGAAGATCTTGAGCAGGCCGGGAGCCTCGCCGTCGCTGCGGTTGAACCAGTACTGATAGAACGCGTACGGCGAGGTCCGCTCCGGATCGAGCCAGATTCGCTCGCCGGTCGAGGTCTTGCCCATCTTCTCGCCGCTCGCATCGAGCAAAAGCGGCGCGCTCAGGCCGAACAACCGGGGCCCGCGCAGCTTGTGCTGAAGCTCGCAGCCGGCGGTGATGTTGCCGTACTGGTCCGAGCCGCCGACTTGCAGACGGCAGCCGTACAGCTTGCAGAGCTGCACGAAGTCGAACGCTTGCAGCAACATGTACGAGAACTCGGTGTAGCTGATACCGGCATCGCCCTCGATGCGGCGGTTCACCGAGTCCTTGGCGAGCATGTAATTGACCGTCAGGTACTTGCCGATGTCGCGCAGGAACTCGAGGTACGTGACGTTGCGCGTCCAGTCGTAGTTGTTCGTCATGACTGCGCCCGTCGGCGAGTCACTGAAGTCGAGCAGGCGCGAGAGCTGGGCGCGGATGCCGGCCAGGTTCGTCGCGAGCGTCGCGTCGTCGAGCAGGTTGCGTTCGGCGCTTTTGCCTGACGGGTCGCCGATCATGCCGGTGGCACCGCCGACCAGCACGATCGGGCGGTGGCCCGCGAGCTGGAAGCGCTTCAGCAGGATCGTCGGAACGAGGTTGCCGACGTGGAGGCTCGGGGACGTGGGGTCGTAGCCGGCATAAACTGGCACGACCTGGCTCGCCAGGAGGGCCGCCAGCCCCTCGCGGTCGGTGATATCAGCGATGAGGCCACGGTCATTGAGCTCGTCGAGAATCGCCATCGCAGGTCCCCTTCGGCCGACCCTAGCGCGACGTACCTGGTCAAGCAAAGCCGTGGAAAGCCTCGGATTCGCGGCTTGCGCATCTTGTTCGGCGGGCCTCAGCGGCGCGAACGCGTGTCAGCAGCCCAGGCAGACGCCACGGTGCTCGGTGCAAAAGCCCTGGCAGGTTCTGTCCACCGGTGCGCCGGCTCGTGGATCCGCTGCCACATGAAAGGATCTGCCCTGCCGCGGACCTCGGTGTTCGCGGATGAGCCGGTCGGTGAGCTGCGCGGCCTCGCTACCTTGACCGATCCCGACGACGTCAGCGCGGTGATCGACCTGGCGGTGATCGGCGCGCGCGGCGACGGCAAGACGCAGTTCATCGTCCATGCGATCCGCGCGATGCATGCGCACGCGCCGGCGCTCGACGGCCCCGAGCAGCTGCTCAACCGCGACGTCCTCAAGCTCGTGCTCGATCCGCGCGCGACGCGGCCCGACGCAACGCCACCGGGCGTCGTCCCGCACTTCACGTTTCGCATGCGCACGGCGGGGCTATTCGACCGGCTGAGCTGGCTCGGCGCGGTCCGGCTGGCGTGCCGGGCGACCGGCATCGCGAGCGCCCTCGCGATCGGCGCCGCGCTGCTCGTGGCGGGCGTGGTCGCCGGCGTCAAGCTCGGTGCAGGCCCGGGCGTCATCCTCGCGGCCAGCGGCGCGCTCATCGGCGGGCTCGCGGCACTGGTGTCGCGCAAGCGCCTCGCGCGCACGGGCGATGTCGAGGTCGCGTTCTGGGACGTCGCCGGCGAGCAGGTTTACTCCTCGGCGGCGGCTGACTACTACAACCTGCTCTCGCACCTGGTCGAGACGCGCCGGCGGCGCGCAGAGGAGCTCGGCCGCGCCTACGCCTTCGCGCCGATCCTGATCTGCAACCCGATTGCCCTCGGGACCGGCGACGAAGGCAGTCCGTACGAGCGTATGCGCCAGCTGCTACCGCTGTTCGCGGCACTCGACCAGAACGCGGCGCGCGCGATGGTCGCCATCAACCGCTGGGCAGTCGTTGACCCGATCTGCGCTCGCGGCGCGCTGCGCGATGAGGTGGTCTCGGTGTCCTCGAACGGCCGCGGCGAGGCGCCATCGCCGGCGCGCGCGGTGTCGCGCGAGCAGGTCCGCGCGAATTGCCTCGATGCCGAGGACGGCCGCGACCAGAACGTGCGCGTCGCGTACCTGCGCTACGACACCGCCATCAAGACGCAGGTCGATGTCGACAGCGATGCTGCGGCGATCACCTACGCCTACGACGACGGCCCGGGCGCCTTCAACGGCGGGGCCGCGATGCGATTCCTCGACTGGGTGATCGGGCTGGTCCAGTGGCCGGCGGCGCGCCACGAGCCCGCCGCGGCAGCCGCGCCGGTCTCCGGCACAGCGCCCGCGCCCGCGCCCGCCGCACCCGTGCAGCCGTCGGTGGCTCCCGCCATGCAGCCGGCACCGGCGCCAGTGCAAGTCGCGCTGGCCGTACCGCTATCCGATTCCGACGTCTGGGCGCGGCCGCAGGACCTGCCGGGGGCGCGATGAACCGCCGGGCGCGGCGCCGGCTGGGTGGATTGGCCTCTCTGCCCGATCCCGCGCTTGCGTCGATGCCGATGGCAGCACGCAGTGGTGCGATCGAGCGCCGAGATCTCGGCGACGCGCCCATCGACCGCGCTTGCCTCGGCGCTGATGGCGTCGGCGATGCGATCGCTTCCATGAGCGATGCTTCGGGCATTGCCCATGAGCTCCTTGCTGCGGGCGAGGTTGCGCACAGCGACCTGCGCGACCGGCTCGTGCGCGGCCCGGTCGCTCCAGTGGCGGTTGCGCCGGGCGCCGGTGGGGAGCCGCTGAACGGTGAGGCGGTCGACGGGGGCGTTGCGGGAAACCGCGGCCGTGTGCTGCGCGTGTTGCGTGCGTTGCGGACGGCGAGGGCACTGCGGCTGGCGATCGCGCTCGGGATGGCGCCGGGCACGGGGATGGAATGAGCGGACCGAGTGAAGCGCGGGGCGACGCGCCGGCGGCGGGGGCGGCCCGGAACAGCGACGCGAGGGACGCTCGGAACAGTCGGTCGACGCGCGCCCCTCGGGGAGAGCGAGTGGTCAACCGGCATGCCTGGCTGCAGAAGCATCCGAGCCCGCTGGCGACGCGAGGTGAGTTTCACTGGTACCCCGAGGTCGGCGACCGCGAGCTTCGCGCGGCGTTCGTCGAGCGCGTACGCGGCATCGAGCCGCCGGCGGTGCTGTGGCAGCTCGAGCGCGGGAGGGTGGCGTGGGGTCAGGTGTTCTCGGCGACCGCGCCGCTCGATGGGCGGCGGTACGTCGGGCTGGTGCTCAGCACGGTCGAGGCCGACCGGCCGATCGCGGACCTCCTGGCGATGCTCGCGCCGCCGCCTGCGGCGCCGTGGACCGACGAGGTCGCGACCGAATCAAGCGCGCGCGACCTGGCGGTCCAGGAGCTCGCGGCGCTGCGGCGCACCTCGCTCGGCGACGTGGCCGGCGTGGCGCGCGCGCTGCTCTCGGGTGGCTCGGCGCGGATCGAGGACCCGGCGGGTGCGGAGCTGCCGAGCTGGGTGGCGTCGATCGAGCGCGTGCTACCGGAGCCGGGCGACCGGCCGCGGTTCGGGGTCTGGACGACTGGCGCGTCGAGCGGAGGCCATGACCGCGTCGCCGAGCTGATCGCCGCTGCGTGGCGCGAGCCATCGTCGCGCGCTGCCAAGGGGTGGACGCTTCTGGGCGAGCTCGCGGTGGCGCGCGGTGAGTCGATCGATGTCGTGGGCCGCGCGCTCGACGGGATCGACGCCGGGGCCTCGCTGACCGAGGCCGAGCGCGCCGAGGTCGCGGGCTGCAGTACCGTGGTCGATGTGCTGCATGCGTGGGGCCGCGGGCGGCTCGATCGGTCGCCGGTGGCGGCCACGTTGCCTGCGCGGCTCGCGGACCTGGTCGCGCTTCGCGTGCTCGGCCGGCTCGCGGCCGGCGAGGATGCCGCGGGGGCGATCGCCGAGGCGCGCTGGTATGCACTGCTGTCGGCGGAGCGCCGGTGCGCGCTGCTCGAGGCAGTCGCTCAGCGCACCGCGTCTCTGCGCGCGGTGGTGGAGGCCCACCATGCGTAGCGCGTCGCACGTGGCGGTGAAGGCGCCCTCGGCGAGCGCCTTCACGCGATGCCGCCTCGAAGCTTTGGAGGAACACGATGCGTGATGCAGCACGCGCTCTGGACGATGTCAGCGATCACCTCGGCGAGGTCCTGCGCCGCGCCGACGAGCTTCTGGGCGAGTGGTCGCGGTTGGGCGTACAGGTGCGCGCGCAGGTCGAGCGCGAGGTCGCCGCGATCGGCGAGGTCGTCGATGGCGCGGTCGCACGCGCGGCCGGATCGGGAATCGATCGTGCAATCGCCGAGCGGCTGCGCGCCCTGACCGCCGAGATCGATCGCCTCGAGCAGCGCACGCGCGCCGCCTCGCGCGCAGTCGCCGAGCATCGCGAGGGCGATCGCCGCGTGCTGTGGATCGTCGTCGCCGGCATCGTGGTCGCCAACGCGCTGCTGGTCGCGCTGCTGTTGCGAAAGCCCGAGCCGGCGCCCGTCGCCGAGCCGATCCGCATCGAGACGCCGGCGGCGCCGCCCGCGCCGGTCGAAGCCGTGAGCCCGGGTGCTGCGTCCGCGGGCGCAACGGGGGTACCGTCGGCAGGCTCGGCCGATCCGATCGGTACAACGGGCAACGCGGGCCCGGGCACGACAGGGGCGGCTCCGGGCGCAGGCTCGAATACGGCGGCCGCGGGCGTGAATGGGCCCGCTGGCGGAGCGGCCACGCCTCCCGCAGCCTCCGCAAAGGCAGGCGCGAGCGCATCGCCAGGTGCCGCCGCCAAGCCGGGCTCGGCGTCGGGCAATGGTGGGGCAAAGGCCTCGCAGCCGGCCGCCGCACCGTCGCGACCGGCGGCGGAGCCGGTGCGGTTGACGCCATCGCCGATCGCCCTGCCGCCGCGCGCTGGCAGCGCCCACGGACACAAGAAGCAACCGTGAGCGACCCAGCTCGCGGGTGCGTCGCCCCGTCGAGGAGGCCGGCTCGTGAGGAAGCCGGCCCCGACGACATCGTGGAGGAGGTCATCTGATCATGGCGGCACTCTGGTTCCTCGGACTGCTGGCGTTGCTGGTTGCAACGCTGTTTGCCTCGGCGCGCGGGCGCGCGGCCCCGACCGACGTGGTGGGGCGCGGGATCATCGCGGTTGCAGGCATTGCCTATGTCGGTCTGGTGGTCGCCGCTGTCTGGACGTGGGGCGGCGAGCAAGCGACGACCGGGCGCGCGACGCAGCTGCACGAGGGCGCGCTGGTCCACCTCACCATCGACGGCGTGCGCACGCCGCTCGCGGCTCCGATCGCGATCGGGCACGGGGCCGACGCAGCGCTACGCTTGTCCGGCGAGGGCGGCGAGGCCGCGCGGATCGAGCCCGCCGCCAATGGTCACATCACCGTGCACGGTGCGGTGCTCGCGGCCGTCCATGGCGACGACGGCGCGGCGATGGCGCAGGCGCGCGGCTGCGGTGCCAACGAGACGGCATACACGTTGCCGCCAGGCGCGGCCGTCGTTGCAGTCGAGTGCGACGGCGGCAAGCCGGTACGCGCGTTCGTCGTGCGCCATGCGGCGCGCGGCGAGGTTGCGATCGGGCTCATGGTGTGGCGCGGCCGGTTCATGCCCGAGCAGCTGACGGCGCGCGCGGGCGATGCGCTGCGGATCGGTGGCGCCGCCGAAGTGATCGCCGGCCTGACGACGTGGGATGTGCCGGCGCCGCACGGCGCGGCCGCGATGCTCGCGATTCCGGCGGATCCGACGGACTGCGCCGCATGGGCACCCGAGACGATGACGCGTCCTGCATCCGGTTCCGCGTCGGCCACCGGCCCAGCTGCGGCCGGCGCGAACGAGGGCTCGGCCAATGAGAGCGGCGCGCAGAGTGCATCTCCCGATGCGAAAGCGGGCAGTCCGACCTCCGATGCGCGCAATGCGAGCGGCGCGGCATTGCCCAGCGCAAATGGATCGGCCAATCCCGGCACGCGCAATGCCAGCGGTGCGATGGCATCGGCGAACGGTGCGACTGGAGCGACTCCTGATCTTCGCATGGCGAATGGGTCAGCAGCATCGGCGAACGGAGCGAGTGGAGCGACTCCTGATCTCCGCGTCGCGAAGGGTGCGACGGCACCGTCGAATAGCGCGGGCGGAGCGACTGCAGATCTCCGCATGGCGAATAGCGCAGCGGGATCGTTGAATGGCACGAACAAAGCGAATCCGGATTCTCGCATTGCAAGTCGTGCGGCAGCATCGCCGAAGGGCGCGGGCGCGGGCGCGGGCGCGGCGGATGCGGATTCCCGCACTGCAAATCGTGCGACGGCATCGCCGAATGGCGCGGTCGGAGCGAACGGTGCGGTGTCGTCGGCGGGCGGGTCGCGCGTGCGCAGGATCGAGGGCGGCTGTGCGGTCGAGGCGGGTGCGTTTGTCCTCACCGCGATACCGCTCGTGCCGGACGCCGACCGCGTGGTCGATCGAGGGCTGCGGGCGGCGTTCGCGATCGGTGGGCCGCCGCTGATTCTGTTGATCGCGCTCGTGCTGGCGGCGCGCCGGGACCGACGGACGCGCGTGCTCGGTCGCGCGCTGCGGCTGTGCATGCTCGGGGCCTCGCTCACCGCGCTGTGCGGCTGGCGCCTGTTGTGGGCGTATCGCATCGACATGCTGCGCGAGCTGGCGAGCGCCGGGCCACGCGTCGTCGATAACCAGCTCGCGGTGATCGCGATCGGCGCGGCGCTGGCGGGCAATGCGGTGCTCGCGCACGAGGTGCTCGCCGGGTCAGGGGGGGTGCGGCGGGCGTTCCTGGCGGCGGTCTCGTGGCTGGCGTGGCTCGCGATCGCGGCGCTCGTCATGGGTGGCACACCGACGCTGACCGGCGCGCGGATCGGGGTGCTCGGGCTGTCGCTGTGCGCGGCGCTCGCGCCGGTGCTCGGCGGGGCGGCGACGCGCATCGGAGCGCGGCTCGCGCCCGAGCTCGGGCTGGTCGCGGTCGCCGCCGGTGCGGCAATGGGCAAGCAGCTGGCGCCGCGCTCGGCGCTGGTCAAGCTCGCCGTGGCCTACCTGTTCGTGCTCGCGGCGCACGCGGCGCTGCGCAGGATGCTCGCGTTCGATGCGTCGCTGCGACGGCGCGCGTTCGCGGTGGTTGCGCTCGGCGCGGCGGTGCTCGCGCTGGCGCGCTACGACGCCGGCGTGGCGCTGGCGATCGGTGGGCTAGGGCTCACGCTCGCGATGCTGGTCGCCGGGCACGATGCGGCCTACGACGCATCGCAAGCCGCGCGGATCGGCGTGCTCGAGCGCGAGCATGCGCGCCTGTTGTCGGCGCACGGAGCGGCCGGGATCGCGCTCGCGGTGTTCGTCGGCGCGTGCGCGCTGATGGCCAGCGATCGCGAGCTGATCGCCAGCGGAGCCGCGTTCGTGGTGCACGCGCCGCTCGTCGTCGCCGGGCTGTTCGCGATGGCGGCGGTCATCGCGCGGTCGCATCGCCGCGGCTGGGCGCCGTGGCTGTGCGCCGCACTCGCCGCGCTCGCCGTGTGGGGCGCGCGCGCCGCGGTCGTCGAGCGCGCGACCGCGGGCGACAACGTCGGTGCCCGCCGGGTCGCCGCGGTGCTCGACCCGGGCTACGCGGTGCTGCGCGACGAGCGAACGTTTGTGGCCAACGCATCGGCGTGGCGCGAGGCTGCGCTGCCGCGCCCCGAGGGCGCCGACCGCTGGAGCGGTGAGGGGTACTTCGGCGCGCGCGTCCGTGACCTCGGCGTCTCGCGCTCGATCGACAACGACTACCTGCCGGTGCTCGTCGCGCGCGAGGCCGGAGTCGGCGGGCTGACCCAGACGATCGGGCTCTTGCTGCTGATCGCGGTCGGCGGCGGTGCGATCGCGAGCCTGCGGCTGCGCCACGCCAGCCGCGAGCACCGCGCGCGCTGGCTGATCACCGCCGTCGTCGGGGGGCTCGCCGTGTATCAGCCGCTCGCCGCACTCGGGGTGCTGCCGCTGACCGGCATCAGCTGGCCGGGCCTGGGCATCGATAGCCCCGCCGACATCTGGCTGTTCGTGCTCGGCGCCGTGTGGTGCTACCTGTGCGTCGAGGATGTGCGCGATGACGAGCGCGTGCGGCGGACCGCGCGCCTGCGTCGGGCGCGGGCGATCGTGCTCGCCGCGCTCGCGATCAGCGCGGTCGCGGCGGTGATCGTCGTCGGCCGCGCGGGTGCCAGCGCGCTCGGTCGCGTGGCGAGCGAGGACGATCGGATCGATACCGCGCTGCGCTATGCGCGCACGATCGCGTGCCCCTGGTCGAGCCACAGCGGCGCGACGCTCGACGAGGTCATTCCGTCGAGTGTGGCGGGCGAGCCGCGCGACGACGCCACGGCGCGCTTCGATCGCGAGCTGCGCGCCGGGTGGGCGCGCGATCGCACGCTGCTGCTCGCGGCGCTCGCGCCGTGCAGCGACCGCGCCGGACGCTGGCGGCTCGCCCGCGATGGCGACGCTTGCGTGGCGAACCTGCGGGTCGGCGTGCCGGCGATCCAGCTGCGCACCGAGCGCGCCGGGGGCGAGCTGCGCGGCTCATGTCGCGTCACGCTCTCGGAGGATCTGATCGCGGCGATGCGCGCGCCGGTGCGGCCGCCGCGCGGCGCCCGGATCCGCGTCGTCTCCGAAGCCATGGGCGTGGCCGCCACCGACGTCGGGGAGCTGGTCGCCGGCGCGCGGGTCGTCCGGCTGCGCCCGGGTGCGCCCGCGGTCGAGCTCGCCGCCGTCGCGCCGGGCACCACGCCGGCCAGCCGGGTCGCGATCGCCGACGACGTCGCTCTCGACGTCCGCGCCACACCGCGCGGCGTGATGCTGCACGGCGACGCCGAGCTGTTCGTCGCCGAGCCGGGCCAGCCGCCGGCGTGGCGCCGCATGAGCCACGGCCCCGAGGTGCTGCTCGATCGCGTGACGCTGATCGCCGCCGGGCCGCCCGAGCGCCGCAGCGTCGCGCTGTTCCGCCCGCCGCGCGAGTGGACCGGCTCGCCGCCGGTCGTCGACCCGTTGCTCGCCGACGATACCAGCTCGGTGGGCGAACGCTCGCGCCGCATCTACCCGCATGGCGGGACGCTGCCTGAGCTCGGCTGGGTCAACCCGTTCGACGTCGAACGCTCGCTCGGGCTCGACGGCTGGATCCACGCCGCGCTGCACAAGCCGAGCACGGCCGGTCCGTCGTGCGGCACGCTGGCGCCGCCGGTGATCGCGCGCGACCGCGTCTGCTCGCCGAGCCCGCTCGACGGTGTCATCGAGTGCCGGGTCGCGCTCCAGCCCGAGCTCGCCGCCCGGCTGCGCGCGATCGCCGAGCAGATCGCCGCCAACCCCAAGCCGCGCACCGGGCGCGACGTCACGCCGGTCCGCATCGCCTACGTCGCCCTGCGCGGCGACACCGGCGCGCTGATCGCGCAGGGCAACATCGTCCCGGGCCGCGCGCCGCTCGCCTACGCGCCCGGCGACGCCACGGCCGAGGCCGCGCTCGTCAAGCTGCGCGAGTCGCACGGCGAATCCGACGCCGAGCGCGTCGAGTGGAACCTGCCGATCGCCGTCGGCTCGACGTTCAAGCCGATCGTCGCGCGCGCCGCCGAGCAAGCGTTCCCGCAACAGCTCGCGACGCTATCGCTCACGGCGGACGGCCATGCCGCGGGCTGCAAGTCACACCGCGGCAACTCGGTCGACCCGATGTTCGGCCACTGCCCGCCGTCGTCGCTCGCCGATCCGCCGACAACTGCAGATGTCCACGACTACCTGGCGCGCTCGCTCAACTGGTACCA
Source organism: Kofleriaceae bacterium (assembly GCA_035472155.1). Taxonomy (GTDB): domain Bacteria; phylum Myxococcota_A; class Polyangia; order Haliangiales; family Haliangiaceae; genus JABFXX01. Next base: position 6,302 of record DATIPJ010000172.1, on the reverse strand, counting down.
GGCCGCGCTTGGCGTCGTCGGCCTCGGCCTCCCGGCCGGCTCGTTCGAGGTCAAGGGCCAATCGGTCACGCTTGCCGACATCGTCGCCAGCGACATCTCGAGCTGGCCGACCAGCGCGCCGCTCCAGATCGCCGACGCCAAGGGGCCGATCGTCACCGGGCACAACGTCGTCCTCGAAGGCATGCGCCGCGCGCCGCTGTGGTCGCGCATCGAGGCGCTCCTGGGCCGCCCGCTCTGCATGCTCGGCGACCGCGGCCACTGCGAGGCCGCCGCCGACCGCGCCGACGTGTGCGCCGCGCGCTCGCTACCGATCGCGACGCCAGGCCGCGACCTGCGCTACCTCGTCGCGCTCGGCCCCGACCAGATCGACCTCTACGCCGACGATCGCCCCGCGCAGTCCAACCTCGGTATCCGCGAGTACTTTCAGCTCCTGCGCGGCTCGGGCTTCCACTCGGTCGGCTCGCTTGCCCAGCTCACCGACGCCTTCGGCCGGGTCATCTACGACCCGAGCTCGGGCGCACCCAAGCTCGCCGCGTCGTGGTTCCCCGCGCCCGTCGCCGGCGTGACGCCGTCCTGGTCGTGCAAGCAGACCGATGCGCGCGCCAACACCGTGCTCGGCGCCGACGGCGGCCTGTGCGCGGTGGTCCAGACCGCCGGCACCGCGCACGTTCACCTCGGCGCCATGCTCACCGACCCCACGATCGTCGTCTACGGCGCCAAGACCGGCACGATCGACTCGCTCGCCGACATCGCCCGCAAGCAAGCCTCCTGCGAGGCGTGGAACGAGCGCCACCCGCGCGCCACGCAGCTCGAGTGCGGCAAGACGCCGCCCGATGACAGCCTGTTCGTCATCGCATTCGGCGTCGTCACGCCGCACGGCACGATTCCGATCACCTTCGGCCTGCAGCTCCAGCGCAGCGGCAAGGGTAGTGCGGCGCGCGTCACCCCGGATTTCGTGCACGCGATCGCGGACTATCTGCGCACGCCGTGAGGCGATGCTGCGGTCAGTCCTCGCGTCGGCCGTGCGGCGGCACGGTCACCGCCGTGATCGCGCTGCCCTCGAGGTCGAACACCGTGGGCGCGCGCTCGCACTCCCAGGTAGTGACATTGGCGAACAGCGTCGGGCCGTCGAGCCACGTGCCGCCGTCCTGGTGGATGTGGCCGAATAGATGCAGCCGTGGCTGGACCTCTGCGACGCGCGCCCGCAGGTCCGCGCAGCCCGCGCGCGATGTGATCGTCGTGCGGTCGCCGTACCCCTCGGGCGGCCCATGCGTGATCAGCACGTCGATGCCGTGCGGGATCCGCGCCCACACCGCGGCGAGCTCGGGGCCGCGCGGCAGGTTGAACGCCCAGTTGCAGAACGCCGGCTGCCACGGAGAGCCGTAGAACCGCACACCGTCGAGCGTGAGCTCGGCATCCTCGAGGTAGTGCGCGCCGCGGAACATCGCGCGAGCGGCGCCGGGCTCGCGCGCGAACGCCCAGTCGTGATTGCCCGCCACGATCACCTTGTGGCGATGCGGCAGCCCGAGGATCCACTCGGCAGCCGCGCGCAGCTCGACGAGGTCTCCGCCGCGGCACATGTCGCCTGCGTGCACGAACACATCGCCATCGGGCACGACCAGATCGCGATGGAACAGATGCGTGTCTGCGACCGCCACGATGCGCACGCGCCGAGCGTACCTCGCCTGGCCGCCCGTGGCGCTCCTGCCGTCAGCCGTAAGCGCGGCGCGCTGCGTCGAGCTCGGCGACGATATCGGCGACCAGCTGCGGCGGCTCGATCGCCCGCGCGTGCGGCCCCCACTCGAGCACCCACGACACCACCGGGGTGAGGTTGGCGCAGGAGAACGTCAGCCGCACGCGCTGATCCGGCAGCTCCTCGAACGTCTGCGACGGGTGCCAGACCCGCGCGCGCACGAACGCCGCCTTCTCGGCGCTGAACTCGACCACCACGCGGTGCGGCTGCGCCTCCGTCATCACATGAATGCCAAAAGCGCCATTGAGGATCTCGGAGATGCGGAATCCAGGTGGCGCAGCGAACGACGCATTGCGCAGGTGGTCCGCCTCGGTGAAGCGCTCGACGGCATATACCGCGATGCGCGTGCCCGGCTCGATCGCGCGCCCATCGGCCGGTTCGCGCAGCCGGCAGCCCACGACATACAGCCCGTGCTTGTACAAGAGCATCGTGTACGGCGCCAGATAGCCCTGGCGCGCGCGGCCGCGGGCGTCGCGATACGCATAGCGCACCACACGGCGCGACAGGACGCCGGTCAGCAGCGCGTCGAGGATGTCCTCCTTGCCCTCGTACGCCTTGGTCCCGCCGTCGGGCACGAACGCGAAGCGGTCCCCGAGCGCCGCATGCTCCGCGCGCTCCTCGGGGCTCATCCGCTGCTCGAGCTTGCGCTGCAGGCTCACCACGTCTTCCCAGAGCGGCGTGCCGCGCAGCACGTCGAACAGGCTCGCGATCGCCAGCAGCGTGTAGCGCTCGCGCCGGGTGATCGCGATGCTCGAGTACGTCCGCTCGACCAGCCGCGCCGCCGCACGCCCGCCGATCTCCACGCTCTCGATCTCGAACCCCGCGCTCCGCAGGTCCGCCAGGTCGCGCCGGATCGTCCGCTCGCTCGCCCGCAGCTGTACCGCGATCTCCGACAGACGTCGTCCGCGCCGAAACCCGCGAAGCTCGTCCAGCACGCGCAACACCCGCGATGTGTGATTCAGATCGCCTCGCCGATACACGCGATTTCAACCATATCCGGACCCATCTTGCGTGACAAGGGTTGTCCGGGCGAGTGCGTAACTTCCTCGTATGAACAACACGCAAGCCACCTCCGACCGCTCCTCGACCCGGTCTCGCCGGCCCCGGCCGCGCACCGCCACCCGGCCGGTCGCCCTGCCGACCAGCCGCCGCGAGACCCTCGAGCTGCGCGATCTGCTGGAGGCCAACCTGGAGGCGCTGCACGCCCTCCACGGCGAGCACCGCCGCATGCTCGACATCAGCCTGCAGACCCTCGACGGCATGTGCACGGGGCTGCGCGGCGAGCTGCGCGCGATCTCGAACCCGCGTGCGCCCTGGGTCCGCGCCCTCTCCGAGACGCGTGCGCTCCTCTTCGTCGCGCTACGCGAGCTCATCGTCGGCGGCTGCGAGGCCGAGCTCTCGATGCACCTGCCGCAGCAGGAGCAAGAGTTCGAGGACGGTCGCACGCGCTGATTCGAGCGAGCCGGCCGCGACCGTGTGGGTTCGCACGCGCCGTGGAGGTCGCTACCGCGCGTAATCCGACGCGCGCGTCTCGCGCACCACCACCACACGCACCTGCCCCGGATACGTCGCTTCGTTCTCGATCGCCCGCGCGATCTCCTTCGACATCACGATCGCCTGCGAGTCGTCGACCTGGTCGTTCATCACCATCACGCGGATCTCGCGGCCCGCCTGCAGCGCATACGCGCGCTCCACGCCACCGAACCGCTTGCAGATCGCCTCGAGGTCGTCGAGCCGCTTGATGTACGACGCCAGCTGCTCGCGCCGCGCGCCCGGCCGTGCTGCCGACAGCGAGTTCGCCGCCGCGACGATGTGATCGAGCAGCACCTGCGGCTGCGCGCCGCCTTCGTCGCCGTGGTGCGTCGCGATCGCCTGGCAAACGCGCGGCGACTCCTGGTGCTTGCGCGCCAGCTGCGCGCCCACCTCGGCGTGCGGCCCCTCATGCTCGTGGTCCACCGCCTTACCGATGTCGTGCAACAGCCCCGCGCGCCGCGCCAGCTTCACGTTCGCGCCCAGCTCCGCCGCGATCAGCCCCGACAGATACCCCACCTCCACCGAGTGCAGCAGGACGTTCTGCGCATACGACTGCCGGAACTTCAGCCGCCCGAGGTGCTTCACCAGCTCGGGGTGCACGCGGTGCAGCCCGAGGTCGAACACCGCCTGCTCGCCGGCCTCCTTGCAGACCTTCTCGACCTCCTTCTCCGCCTTGCGCACCACCTCCTCGATCCGCGTCGGATGGATCCGTCCGTCCGCGACCAGCGCCGAGATCGCCAGCCGCGCGATCTCGCGGCGCACAGGGTTGAAGCATGAGATCGTGATCGACTCCGCCGTGTCGTCGATGATCATGTCGATCCCGGTCGCCGCCTCGAGCGCCCGGATGTTGCGCCCCTCGCGCCCGATCAGCCGGCCCTTGAGGTCGTCGCTCGGCAGCGGCACCACCGCCACCGTGCGCTCGTGCACGAACTCGCTCGCGAACCGCTGGATCGCCGTCGCGACGATCGTCTTCGCGCGCGCCGTGGCCTCCTTGTGCGCATCGTCCTCGATGCGCTTGATCTCCACTGCGGCGCTCGCATACGCCTGCCCGCGGATCTCGTTCTCCAGCTGCTTGCGCGCCTGCTCCTCGCTCAGCCCAGCGATCGTCTCGAGCTTCTTGCGCGCCTCCGACTGCGCGGTCTCGGCCTTCTCGATCGCCGTGTCCGCCTGCTTGATCTTGCCGTCGATTCCCTTCTCCTTCTTGTCGAGCTCGCTCGCGCGTCGATCCGTCTCGCGCCGGCTCTTCTCGATCTCGCGCTCGCGATGCGCCAGGCCATCCTCACGCTTTTGCAGCTCCGCGCGCCGCGCCCGCAGCTCGTCGTCGAGCTCCGCCTTCCGCTTGCGCGCCGCCTCGCGACCATCCACCTCCGCCGCCTGCTTGATCGCCTCGATCTCTACCTGCGCCGCGGCGCGGATGCGCTCCGCTTCGTCGATCGCCGCACGCTGTGCTCCGGCCCCGTCACCGCGCGCGCGCCCGAGCCGCGTGCCGAGCCAAGCGCCACCCGCGAGCCCGATCGCCACCGCGACCAACATGTAGAGCGCGTCCATGCGTCACCCGACCACGTAGGTCGTGACCTCGGTGACGAGAAGATGCAGCGCCACGTCGTGCGGCTCGCGCACCACGTGCTCGATCAGCTGGCACTCAAACGCCAGCCCCATCCGAATCGCCGCCGGCGATGCCACCGCGAACGTCGCGTCATAATGTCCGCGCCCCCATCCGATGCGCCACCCGGCACGATCAAACGCCAGCCCGGGCACGGCGAATACCGCCACATCCTCCACCGCCACGGCCGCCGCATCCGCGCTCGGCTCGCGCAGCCCGAACCGCGTCGGCGCGAGCTCATCCACGGTCACCGCATGAAACGCCAGCGTGCGCGCCTCTTCGATCACGCGCGGGTACACCACCACCAACCCCGCTCTGCGCGCTGCAGCATCGATCCGCGACGTATCGACCTCGCTTCCCTTCGCCGCATACAACGCCACCACCGCGCCAGCCTGCACCCGCTCCGCCAGCAACGCGTTCGCTGCGTCACAAATCGCAACACTCGCCGCAGCGCGTTCCTCCACCGACAACGCATCGCGACGCGAAAGCGCCATCCGCCGAGTGGCCAATTTGCCACGCGGGCCTCGAGGTTCTGGGGGCGACACGGGCGGGAGCAAGACCTTAGGCCGGCATCATAGCCACAACGCGCGCCGCGCTATCAAGCCACCAAGCCTCCGAATCGGCTAGGAAAACCTACTCACCGCAGCGTCGCGTGCTGCCGCATGATGAAGTTCGCAAGCGGGCGACCATCCTGCCCATCCACGAGGATCCGCAATCCCATCCCTGCGCGCTCCGCGCTGTCCTCCACGCGCACGACCTCCGCACTCAGATACAGCGGCGGCTCCCCAGGCAAATCGAGCTCGATCTCCGCAGACGATCCCGTCGCTATCGCCTTAGGCGCACGCAAAAACAACCCATTGCGCGACAAGTCCTCGACCGTTCCGCCGATGACCTCGCCGCGCGACCGACACAACGCCGGAACCCGGACGGGGACACGAACCGCTTCCCTCTTGTCCATGTGCTAAAAGGTAAGCTATAGACTCACGTTCACGAAATCAAATCCTCGTTCGATCCGACGTGCACATCCCCGAAACCGCTCAGGATGGTCCGACCACCCCGGCGCCATCTTGCATTCCGCCCCTAGATCATCCAGATTGCCGCACGCCGAGGGCCCATAGCTCAGTGGTAGAGCACCGGCCTTTTAAGCCGAGGGTCGAAGGTTCGAGACCTTCTGGGCTCACCCGCACAACATAGACCCCATCGTCCAGAGGCCTAGGACACCCGCCTTTCACGCAGGTAACACGGGTTCGAATCCCGTTGGGGTCGCCATTCGATCAGAACCACCGTCGGAAATCGGGGAGTTCTGCGTAGTTCCAGAGAGGGCATTTTCGGCTCTGGAGGGGGGGCGGGTCCTGATGCGATCAGAACCAATCAGCAGACCGAGATCTGCGTCACCTCGGACCTTCCACACCT
>DATIPJ010000171.1:0-10439 GCA_035472155.1 Kofleriaceae bacterium | reverse complement strand
GATGCCGGTCGCAACCGTCGTACCCGTCGTGCCGCCGCGCGTCGAGCCGCGCCCCGAGCCCGCTCGGCTGACGTTCGAGCAGCCCACGCCGGCGCCGCGCGAGCAGCCCAGCCTCCTGCGCTCGCGCTGGTTCTGGGGCATCACGGCGGCGGTGGTCCTCGTCGGCGCGGCCGCGAGCTACTACTATTTGACAGCGCCGACCGCGGAGCCAACGCGAGGCACGCTCGGGCCAGGCGTGCTCCCCGTGCCCTGATCCACATGCGCACCCGGCCGCAATCGCCACGGTGCCAATCCGACAGGTGAACCTCGACGATCGTCGCCACGGCGACAGCGACGCGGCGCGACACTGCCAGGGGCCGATCGGGTGCCACTGACCCAGAAACGCCCATGCGTGCGACGGCAGTCTCCGACACCGCCTGGTCCGACGGGCGCACACCGCGCTGGCGCCGCTGGAAGCGCAGGCGGGCGCTGCGAAACGCCATTCGCGCGGTGGGGCCGACGCGCCCCAGGCGACGGCACAGAGCTTGCTGGGTCCCCAGGTGTGTTGAACCCGCAGCGACCGAGCCCAGGAACGCGATATGGCCGTGTGCTGATCGTCGACGACGATCCCGAAGCGCGCGTGCTGATGCAATCCGCCCTCGAGCGCCGCGGCTTCGAGGTCGTCTCCGTGGAGAGCGGGGCAGAAGCGCTCGGCTATCTCGCGCGCGATACGGCCTCGCTGATCCTGCTCGACCTCGAGATGGATGACATCAACGGCTGGGAAGTCCTCAGCGTCCTCAAGGGACACCCCGACTTCGGGTCGTTCCGCGTCGTCGTCGTGTCGGGCTCCAACAGCACCGTCCCGAAGTGGGCGGGCCGGCTGCGCAAGCCATTTCGCGTCGACCAGCTGCTCGAGCTCCTCGAGACCCAGCCGCTCCCCGTCAAGCACCCCCAGGGGCGCGCGAGCTGAATCCCAACGGCGCGCGGCTCGCGTGCAGCTGCCCGGGCGCTGCACGCGAGCCGCACAGCGCACGGAGCGCTGCGCGCCAGTGGCATCGCGCCGCAGCCGCCGACCGCCCGGATGGCTTGCGGCGTCGCCGTCCGCCGCCTGCGCACTGCCGTTCAGGCGACGGTGACGAGGTCGCGGTTGTCGGTCGCGCGCCGATCGAGGCCGGCCGCCAGGCCGCAGGCGATGCCGACCAGCGCCCCGACCGCATGCGCGAGCGGGACCTGCGTGACGCCCGGGCCGAGCGACATCGCAAACGCCGGCCCGCCGGTCGCGAGCTCGAAGATCGGCTTGAGGGCACACACGGCGCACAGCGCGCCGACGATCGCCCGCGCGGGCCCGCGTCGACAGACAAGCTCGTACGCGAGCGCGGCCGCGAGCAGCGCGTGCGAGAGGCCCGAGAGGCCGCAGTACCACTGGGCGTCGCCGGCGGCGAGCACCGCGACCGCCGGCAGCACGAGCCCACCCGCGAACAGGAGCGCGCGGCGCGAGCGCAGCGGGCCCTCGTAGGCGACGCCGGCGAGCGCCACGAGCGCGAGGTCGCGCGCGAGATGCCCGGCGGTGGCGTGAACGAGCGGACCCGTGACGGTGCGCCAGAGCTGCCCGTCGGCAATGCGCCCATCGGCGATCACCGCATCCGCGACCGCCGGCGAAGCGAAGGCCGCTGCGGTCGTCGCGACCGCGAGCCCCGCGATGACGAGCGTCCAGGGAAAATCACAGCGGAGGCGTGCGGTCACGCGCGGATCCGGCGAAGCGTCCAGGCGAGCGGCAACAGCGCGCCGGCGATGAGGAGCGTCAGCAGGTCGACGTCGCCTCCGCCACCGTGGCCGCCCCAGCCACCGCCGCCGTAGTCGCGACGACCGGACGACGCGGGCGAGGACGATGACGCGGTGTACGTCGTCGGGGCGCCGGCCGACGGCGCGCCGATCGACGTCTCGGGATTGACGCCGGCCGGGACCAGCGCCGGCTGCTCGACGATCTTGCTCGCGCCGTTCGCGGTGACGACGCGCGTGCGATCGACCGCGACGAACGACGTGTAGTCGGTGACCATGTGGAACGCGAGCCCCAGCTCGGTGATCTGCGAGACCGTCTTGTCGGTGACGTGGTCGCCGGCGACGAACAGCAGCTCGTCGACGCGCTTGCGCGCCCACAGCGCCGAGACCGGCTCGGCATCGACGCGCTCGGGCAGCGCGACCTCGACGGGGATCTGCACGCGGCGGCCCGCGGTCGTCGCGCTCACGATGACCTTGGCGCGGCCCGCGCGGGTGTAGACGCCCGACACGATGAGCGGCTGGCCGGCGTAGACGTCGGGGATCGCCGCCGGGGTGACGGCACTGACCGCGAGCCCACCCCACTCGATCTTGATGTCGGTGAGGTAGGGGAACGCGGTGCGGCGCACGATGTCCTCGCCGACATCGGCGGCGGACTCGCTGAGGTTCAGGTAGCTCGGAAAGCCGCGGCCGACCTGCGCGATCTGGTTGAGCAGCGAGCGGTTGGGCGCCGAGCCGATGCCGACGCTGAAGATCCGGTTGGCGCCGAGGTTGCCGCGCGCCGCGCTGACGATCACGTCGTCGTTGCCGACGAAGCCGTCGGTGAGGAAGTAGACCAGGCGCACGCGGTCGTTGCCCGGCGCGACCGCCAGCGCGCGGGCGATCGCGGCCCCCATCTCCGTGCCGCCTCCTGCCATCAGCGACGCGAGGAATGCCTTGCCCGCCTGCTTGCCGGTGGCATCGCCGGCGATCGGCGCGGGCGACATCGCGTTGGTGCTGCCCGAGAACGCCATCACGTTGAACGTGTCGCCCGGGCGCAGCGAGTCGATCAGCACGCCGGCGAGCGCCTGCGCCTGCGCGATCGGCTGGCCGTCCATCGAGCCCGAGGTATCGACGACGATCATCACCTCGCGCGGCGTGATGTCGCCGGTCTTGTAGGTGGCCTTGGGCTGCACCACGAGCGTGAAGAAGCCCTTGTCGCCCATGCGGTGGGCGAGGAGCCCGACCATGGTCTGCTCCGACGCGGTCTTGTAGCGCACGACGAGATCGCGGTTGGGCAGCTCGTCGGCGCTCGCGAGCGTGATCTTGCGCCGCGTCGGCGCGACCTCGTCGACCTTGAGCTGGTGCGACGGGCTGGTGACGCCGAGCACCGGCACGCCGGCGTCGACCTCGGCGGTGAAGCTGACCGTCGAGCCGGCGACCTTCTCGTCGGCGTAGGGGATCGACGTCGCGCCGGCGCGCCCCGGGTGCCCCGCGTGGTGCGCGCCCACGGGCGTCTTGCCGACCGCGTCGGGCGGCAGGTAGCGCGGGCCGACCACGAGCGGAAAGGCGATCTCGTACTGCCCATCTGCGTAATCGAGCAGCTCGACGTACTGCATCTTGACCGAGATGGTCTCGTGCGGCGCGATGTTGGCGATCCGCTGGCGGAAGATGTTGCGCTTCTCCTGCTCGAGCAGCGCCGCGGTGTGGCCCTGCTGTCGCGCCTCCTCGTACACCGCGCGCGCCTCGTCTTTCCGCTTGATCTCGCCCGCGACGGTGCGGTCGCCGATCGCGATCGCGTAGCTGGTCACCGCCGCTTCGTCGCCGAGCGGGAACACGTAGACCGCATCGATCGGCTCGTCGAACGGGTTCTCGAACGTCTGCGTGACCGTGTACATCGCCGACATCCCCGACACCTTCGTCTGCACGTCGGTGTGGCGCAGCGGGAACGCGATCGCGGTCACCGCCACGCCGGTGGCGTCGCGCGTCTTCTTCGGCTCGGCGAGCCGCAGCTCACCGCCGCCGACCGGTACCTCCTGCATCGCGGCGAAGTTGTCGCTGCCGCCGGCCTCGACCGGCGCCCCGGGCGCGCCCGACGCCGTGTGGACGGTGTTGTCGCCGTACGCCGACGCCGACGGCGACGCGCCGGTGGCGAGCGGTCCACATCCGGCGACGCCGGCCACCGCGATGGCGACGAACGCAAGCGCGCTGGGCGCGAGGCGCGAGAGGTGCGAGACCGGCGAGAGACGCGAGACGGACGAGATATCCGAGATGGGCGAGAGGCGCGAGACGGGCGAGATATCCGAGATCCGCGAGCGGGTGGTTGAGATCGGAGCGACACGGGGATGGACGCGCGACATGCAGTCTCCTCTTGGTCTGACCCCAACCTGCGTGTGGGATAGCGGCCGCGCTCGTCGGATCACGCGCAGTTCACGCCGCGCTGCAAAATTGCCAGCGCTTTTGCGCAGCCGCGTATAATGGTTCGCGGCGCGCAGAATCGTGCGCGTGGGAGGACTGCATGGGCTCTGTCGCGCTCCACATGGCTCTGATCTGGCACGACGAGGTCATGCACGATCTCGTGCTCGAGAAGCCGCGCGCCGTCACGCTCGGCCGCGACGGTCGATCGACCTTCACCGTGCCCGAGCTCGGGCTACCCGCGGGCTTCGCGGTCCTGCGGCCCGGCCCGCGCGGTTATCTCGTATCGCTCGGCGCGCGGATGCGCGGCACGATCTGCCTCGACGGCACCGAGCACGACGTCGCCAGGCTCATCGCCGCCAGCCCCGGCGGGTTCGCCGCCGCGCCGATCGGCGAGCGCGACTGGGGCGTGATCGAGCTCGACGACTCCGGCCACCACAGGCTGTTCTTCCAGTTCGTGCCGGCCGAGGAGCCGGTCCGCGTGTTCACCACGCCCGTCGTGCTCGCCGGCTCGGTCGGCACGCTGATCTCGAGCGCCGCCCTCACGGCGATCTGGGCGCTCGCCCATCGTCGACGGCAGCGGCCTCACCCAGTCCGAGATCGACGAGGTCGTCAAACAGCGCGCCGCTCTGTTCCGCCAGTGCTATCAGCGCGCCCTCGACCACAAGCCCGGCCTCGGCGGCAAGCTCGTCGTTCGCTTCCGCATCGGCGGCGACGGCATCGTCGTCCCCGACCGCACCGCATTTGCCGACGGCACCACCCTGCGCGACGACGACGTCGAGCACTGCGTCGTCTCCAACATCAACCGCCTCAAGTTCCCCGCCCGCGGCGGTGTGGCCAACGTCAAGTATCCGTTTCTCTTCGTCCAGGGTCACTGACGAGCCGAACCGCGAAGGTCGCTGACGAGCCGAACCGCAAGCGCCGGCCAGTCCACTCGAAGTCCCATTCGCCGCGGCGCACACCGCCGGCCGCGACCAGCACCCATGGAGGACGAGGCCCCGGGCCCCTCCCCCTGGGTGCGCCCAACGCAGCGGAACCTTGCAACACCCTACTGGTTCGCCCCTTGCAACCTCACGACCGCGATTGCCGTATCTGCTTCAGATCGGAGGGAAATAGCGATGTACCCATCCGTCCGCGACCACCAAATCGAGACGCTGCTTCACCAAGGATCGACCTCCGAGGTGTGGCGCGCCACGCGGCTAGGTCCGAACGGGTTCGCCGTTCCCGTGGCGTTGAAGTCCCTCAACGAGGCCTCCTGGGCGGCGCCCGATCTCGTGCGCAGCTTTCTCAAGGAATCGCGCGCCGCGAGCTCGGTCCAGCACCGCAACGTCCTCCAGGTCCGCGAGCTCATCTGCGACCGCGAACGCTACTGGCTCAGCATGGAGCTCCTCCACGGCTGGTCGATGCGCGCTCTGCTCGCCGCCCTCGACGCCGCCGACCAGCGCCTCCCGATCCCCGTCGCCCTCTCCCTCGTGCGCGACGCCGTCCGCGGCGTCCAGGCGGTCCACGAGGCCGGCCTCGTCCATCGCAGCATCGTCCCCGACAACCTCTTCGTCACCGGCGCGGGCCACCTGGTCGTTCACGACTTCGGCTTCGCCACCTGGCAGCACACCCAGCGCATCCGCTTCACCCCACCCGTCGACGTCCTCGACCCGCGCTACTCCTGCCCCGACCTCCTCGCGCGCCTCCCGGTCGACGAGCGCACCGACGTCTACAGCCTCGGCGCCCTCCTCCACCACCTCATCCCCGCGCGCGGCGAGGCCCCCATCGGCCTCGACTCCATCATCGAGCGCGCCCTCGATGCCGACGCCTCGCGCCGCTTCCCCTCGGCCCAGTCCCTCGAGGTCGCCCTCGACCTGGTCTCCATCCGCGAAGGCTGGCTCGTCCCGCCCTCCTACGTCTCCGCCTACCTCCACGACGTCTTCCGCACCTCCAGGCCCGAGCTATCCCGCGTCGCCGAGGGCTCCACCCCGGGCACCGAGCTCGCCACCCCGCCCCCCGAGGGCCTCCCGGTCTCCTCCACCGGCCGCGCCATCCTCCCGCGCGATCAGCACGGCATGGTCGGCGTGGGCGCCATGCTCGCCAGCACCCGCCCCGACGACGACCCCGCCGACGAGATCGTCCTCGACGAGGAAGAGCTGGCCCACACCCTCATCTCGCAGATCAGCACCCCGCCCCGAACGACGCTCTACGTCCGCCCTCGCCGCTGACGGCGGAGCCGGCCCGATCCGAGTCGATCGGTGCGGACGCGGCCCTGCTAGGATCGCGGCCGTGGCCGGCGACCTTGAATTCATCCCTCTTGGTGACGCAGATCCCGAGACCGGTGATGTTCTCGAGCTGGCGATCGCCAATCCTGACTACGCACAGGAGCTGGCTGCACATCGCGACGTGCTCCAGCGAAATCCGTTCGCGCAGAACGCGGCGGTCGAAACACTCACACCGAGGCTGTCAAATCGCGGAGAAGATCTCATCGGCGCCGACGAGCTTTGCGTCGCATGTCCGCGTGTCACGCTCGTTGTCGGATACCCCTTCAGCCGCCAGTATGCAGTAACCGTCGACGCGAGCTCGCCAAGCGGGTTTACGCGCGCCGACCTGTTCCGCCAGCTCGTGCGCGTTTACTCTGCGATGTACGAGGGAGCTACCTTCAGCCCGGGAAAGCCGAAGCTCCAGACTCGCGTGGATAGTCCGCGATTCGGCACAGCATGGCATCGACTCGACGAGCTGACCATCGAGCAGGTCGTACTTCAGAAGCGGAGTGACGGCAAAGCGTTCGCGTGGATCTCGATCGGCTCGTAAAGCCGGCCGAAGCGCATCGAGACGCGCGATGGGTATTGCCTGCTACGGCTGCTGAAGATCATCGTCGCTGAGGACGAGGACGTAGACTCCACAGGCGCTCGCCTCGCAGTGCGTCGGCCATGGCCGCTGCTCCCAGATGCGCGAGTCGATCGGCTTCTGGGTGTACACAGTCGCCCGTTGCCCGAGGCGCATGATGTCGGCCGAGAGGCCGCGCAGCGAGCTCGGCGGGCGCGGAGGCCCGATGTCGAGAATGTGTTTGAGCTCCACGGTCTCGCCGATAGGGACCGAGGCAGTCAGCGTTCCCTCGCTGCTGTCGGTTGTGACCAGAAGCTCGTAGGAGGTGCTGTTCTCGACCTGGAGCGAGGACTCGCTGCTCGGATCACACGAAAGCGCGAGAGGACGTCGAACGCCGCGTTGGCGGTCGGCTCGTCGAGCTCGGCGCTGTCCTTGCGATCGCGAACGAAAGAACGGATGGCTTCGAGATCCGAACGTATCCTTCGTTCCTTGACGACCTTCTTGGCCTCCAGGACACAGATCGCTGGAAGATGAAGAACGATCTCGTCCCGCCGCGCACGCTGGTAGAGCGCTACTGCGTCTGGATTGCGGGACAGGCTCGGCGCAACAACGTCGACCACCCAGTTTGTCTCGACGAAGACGTGAGTCGTCATCGTGCAGCAGCGCGGCCCGGTCGTGGTCGAGCAGCTCGCACGATCCCCTCTGCAAGCGACGGGAGCACGTGTTCGACAAGGGCTGCCAGCTGTGGACCGGCGGCGACCTGCTCGTGATCGCGTAGCGCTTCGAGCCAACGCTGGATGCGGTCTTCGAAGTCGACCTCGTCTTGGGCGGCTGCGAGCCCGTCTGCAAGGTGCGTCGGGAACTCGCCCACGATCTGGATCGACGGCTCACCGCGATACATCTCGCGAAGAATGCGGATCCGGTCGCGCATCACGACAAGCCCTACGTCGGCGCCGACCGCACGCATGTACTCGCGAAGCTGTGAGGTCGCCTGCTCGAGGCTGCCGCTCAGCTTGGCCTCGACCACCAGCGCGCGATGGCCGCTCGGCGAGGTCACGACAATGTCGACTCCGGGATCGAGCACGCAAGCAGTGTAGCAAGCTCTGAGGTCGAGCATGGACCTCCAGATCAGGCGGAAGCTATCGATCTCCCGGCAAGATCGCGCGAGAAGCCTCGACGCGGTACGCGAATGCGAGCACCGCAGCGGATCTGGTTGCCGCTCGGGCGGCCGTGAGATCGCGGCCCGTTGGGGCTCACGGTGTGGTTACAGTACGGCCATGAAAGTCGTCTCGATCGCGATCGTGATGGGTCTGGCCGCGCCGGCAGTGGCGCAGACCGTGGTTCGGTATGAGCCCAAGGCGGAGGACCTGAAGTATGTGTTCGGGGTGGCGAAGCCGGTCGCGACGGTGAAGCCCGGGAACATCATCGATACGCGGACGTTTGATTGCTTCGGGAATGTGATCCAGAAGCCCGGGGATGCGCTGTCGAAGGTGCAGGGAGACAACCCGCTGACCGGGCCGTTCTTCGTCGAGGGAGCGGAGCCCGGGGACACGCTGGCGGTGAAGATCCTGGAGCTGACGATCGACAGCAACCAGGGGGTGGGCGCGCTGGCGCCCGGGTTCGGGGCGCTGAACACGACGAACTACACGCCGATGCTGCATACACCCGTGCCGGAGAAGATCTGGTTTTATCCGATCGACAAGGCGAAGAACGAGGCGACGTTCAAGGCGCTCGACTCGGGGTTCACGACGAAGATTCCGCTGCGTCCGTTTCTGGGCTGCCTCGGGGTGGCGCCCGCGCTCGAGTCGCGCAGCTCGGTGACGCCCGCGGAGCACGGCGGGAACATGGATGCGCCCGAGGCAAGCGTGGGGAACACGGTGTACTTCCCCGTGACGGTGAAGGGGGCGCTGCTGTTTCTCGGCGATGGGCACGCGCAGATGGGAGATGGCGAGATCGCGGGGACGGCGATCGAGGTGCCGATGCACGCGCGCGTGCAGGTCGATGTCATCAAGGGGCAGCGGATCAGCTGGCCCAGGTTCGAGAACAGCCGCGAGATCATGGCGCTCGGTGCGTATCGGCCGCTCGATGACGCGCTCAGGATCGCGTACACCGAGCTGATCTCGTGGATCCATACGGAGACCGGGCTGTCGGAGCTCGACGCGTACCAGCTGCTATCGCAGGTGGGGAAAGTGCATGTGACGGAGATGGTCGACCCGAACTACGTGATCATCGCGTCGGTCGACAAGAAGTTCCTGCCGCCGCGCAAGAACAAGAAGCCGTGGTGACCTACTTGACCGCGCCGACGGTGAAGCCGGCGATGAAGCGGTCGAGGAAGAGGTTGTAGACCAGGGCGATCGGGACGCTGGCGATGAGGCAGCCGCCCATGAGCGAGCCCCAGAAGTAGACGTCGCCCAGGATCAGGAAGGTCGGCACGCCGACGCCCAGCATCTGGTGGGCCTCGGGGGAGATGAACGTCAGGGCGTAGACGAACTCCTGGGTGACCAGGGTGAAGGTGAAGATGACGACGGTGAGGATGCCCGAGGTGGACATCGGCACGACGAGCTTGACGAAGGCGCCGAACCGCGAGAGGCCGTCGACCATCGCGGCGTCCTCGAGCTCCTTGGGGATGGATTTGAAGAAGCCCATGAGGAGCCAGATCGAGAACGGGATGGTGAAGCTCGGGTAGACGACGACGAGGGCCCAGATGCTGTCCTGGAGGCCGAGCATCGCGACGACGCGCGAGAGTGGAATGAAGAGGAGGGTCGGCGGGACGAGATACGTCAGGAAGATGACGATGCCGATGCGCCCGCCCCAGCGGCCGGTGAGGCGCGCGAGGGAGTAGGCGGCGGGGAGCGCGAGCAGGAGGGTGATGCCGACGACGAGGACGCCGACGAGCGCGGTGTTGGCGAGCCAGCGCACGTACTTGGTCTCGAAGAACAGCATGCGCAGGTTCTCGAGGGTCGGCGAGGCGTTGAACAGGAACGGGTTGTTGTCGGTGGTGTAGAGGTCCGCGTTCTGTTTGAAGATCGTGATCAGCATCCAGTAGAACGGGAACGCCAGGAAGATGGTGAAGAAGAGGATGATGGCCCAGCGGCCGATGCGGGCCGCGCGAGCGCGCTGCTGGCCGCGACGGTGCGCCGGGCGCAAGGTGGGCGCCGGGGTCGGGCTCGCCATCACGTCACCTCGGCGCGATGGGCGACGCGCAGCATGAGGAAGGCGACGATCACCAGGAGCGGCACGAGGAAGATCGAGATGGCCGCGCCGGCCGCGAGGTCGCTGCCTTGAATGCCCGTGAAGAAGGCGAGCGAGGGCAGGACCTGGGTCGAGTCATAGGGGCCGCCGGCGGTCATCACGTAGACGACGATCATGTCGGTGAACGTGAAGATGATGCCGAACAGCATGGCGACGTTGAGGATCGGACGCATCATCGGCAGGGTGATCTCGAACAGGGTGCGCCAGAAGCCGGCGCCGTCGACGCG
>DATIPJ010000170.1:0-1817 GCA_035472155.1 Kofleriaceae bacterium | reverse complement strand
TGACGCACTGGTATCACACCAGCCGCGAGTGGATCAAAAAGGCCGTGATCATGGACGGCCTGTACGTATTCAACAACCCGTGGTCCGTGCAGTCGATGGAGAAGCAGACGACGTACTGCGCGATGATGCAGCTCGGGATGCCGATCCCCGAGACCTGGCTCATCCCGCCCAAGTCGTACGAGCCGCTGCCCGATCTGCAGCCCACGCTGCGGAGCTACGCGCGGCTGTTCGACCTCGGCGCGGTCGGCAAGGCGCTCGGCTATCCGCTGTTCATGAAGCCGTACGACGGCGGCGGCTGGAAGGGCGTGAGCAAGATCGACGACGATGCTGCGCTCCGCGCGCGCTACGAGGAGAGCGGCAAGCTGGTGATGCACCTGCAGAAGGCGGTGCACCCGTTCGATTCGTTCGTGCGCTGCATCGGCCTGGGGCCGCAGACGCACCTGGTGAAGTACGACCCGGGCGCGCCGCTCCACGATCGCTACACGATGGCCAAGGGCTTCATGTCGGCCGACGAGGCGAGCGTCATGCGCGACACCACGCTGACGATCAATGCGTTCTTCGGCTGGGACTTCAACTCGTGTGAGGCGCTGCGCAAGGACGGCACCTGGTATCCGATCGACTTCGCCAATCCGTGTCCCGATTCGCAGGTGACGTCACTGCATTACCATTTTCCGTGGCTGGTCAAAGCCAATCTGCAGTGGTCGATCTTCAATGCGGTCACGCGGCGGCCGTTTCGCCGCACGCTCGACTGGGAGCCGTTCTACGAGGTGGCGCGGCGCGACCTGCCGTACCGCGAGCGGCTGCGCGCGTACGCCGCGATCGCCGAGCAGCGGTTCAACGTGGCGCAGTTCGAGGAGTTCTGCGCCAAGCACCTGGGGCACCTCGACGAGGTGGCGTGGGAGTTCTTCGCCACGCCGGTCGCGCGCGACGCCGTGCGCAAGAAGGTCACCGCACTGTTCCCCGAGCACGAGATCGAGCCGTTCACCGAGCTGTTCTGGCGGCGCATCCAGGCCTGGCGCAATGACAACCCGCCCGGGGCCGGGGCCAAGCCCGACGCCGCGCTCGAGGTGCGCCCATGAAGACGATCGGCAAATGGCGCTCGGAGCGCCTGCAGCGCGAAGTGACCATGGTGCGCTGGGGGACATTCGGCCAGCCGGTGCTGGTGTTTCCGACCGCCGGCGGCGATGCCGAGGAGATCGAGCGCATGCATCTGGTGACCGCGCTCGACCCACTGGTCGAGGCCGGCAAGATCAAGGTCTACTCGTGCGACAGCGTCGCCGGCCGCGCGCTGCTCGCGCGCGAGGGCACCGCGAGCCACCAGATGGCGCTGCAGAACCAGTTCCATCAGTACGTGCGCCACGAGGTGGTGCCCGCGATCTACGCCGACTGCAAGTCGAGCGACCTCGAGCTGTGGGCGGCGGGCGCGTCGATCGGCGCGTTTCACTCGGTCGCCGTCGTGTGCCGGTTCCCCGATGTATTCGCGCGCGCGTGCGCGATGTCGGGGACGTACGACCTGCGGCGGTTCTACGACGCGACCGAGTTCACCGACGACTTCTGGGTGTCGTCGCCGCTGCACTTCGTGCCCAAGCTCGACGGCCGGCACCTCGACGTGCTGAAGACGCGGCTGATCGTGCTCGCCTCGGGCGAGGGCCGCGCCGAGGACCTCGGCGAGTCGTGGCGCATGGGCAATGCGCTCGGCGCGCGCGGCGTGCCCAACCGGGTCGACCCATGGGGCCCGAGCTGGCCCCACGACTGGCAGACGTGGCGCGAGATGCTGCCCAAGTACCTCGGAGAGTGGGTGACGCCATGACCGACAA
>DATIPJ010000169.1:0-10813 GCA_035472155.1 Kofleriaceae bacterium | reverse complement strand
CGGCGCGCAACAACGTGCTGATGACGGCGGCGCTCGAGCATCACCTCGACCCGGCACCGCTGTGGGACCTCGCTGCGCCCAACCCGGCGGAGCTGCGGGGCTGGCTCATCGGGGTGGTCGGCAAGGACGTGCCGCTGCCCGGCGAGGGCACCACCGCGAGCGCGACGGTCGTCGGCGCGCGACGGCTGCAGGTGCTCAACCGCGCCGCCGCGCTGATCCGCGTGCGCGTCGGTGACGACGACGTGACGTACCTGGTGCAGCACGCGCGCGGCATCGCTCCCGAGGGCTCCGAGCGCCAGGACGGCGCGCTGCGCGCGATCGCGTGGCGCAAGGGGCCCTACACGATGGTCGCCGTCGGAGCCGATGCCACCGCGGCGAGCTGGCGCACGGCGTTCCGCAAGCGCTGAGCGGCGCCGTCGCTACTCGGGCCGCAGCGTGGTGCACGCGGTCGCGGCCGACGCGCGGGGCGCCGCCGACACGTGCGCGCACACCCGGTTGGTTCCGAGCCCGGTGACTGTGAACGCCCCGGGCACCACGACGCGGTTGCCGCAGCCCAGCTGCGCCGGCGCGAGCGGATGATCCGTGGTCGCACCGTCGCTGACCGAGACTTCGATCCAGGCCGCCGCCGGCGCAGGGCAGGTCACGACGACCTTCCAGCGATCGCCGCGGGCATCGCGGGTGGCGTCGTAGCGGACCTCGCCGCCGCGCTCGCGCACCAGCTCGAGCCTGACCTCGCCGATGCCCTTGACCGCGACCGCGCCGAGTCTCGACGCATCGCGCGCCGGGTCGCGCACGACGATGATCAGCGCGATCGCCGCGATCGCCACGGTCCCGAGCACGCCCACGGCGGGCGCCTTCGACCAGCGCATCCAGCGCGACCAGCGCCGGGGCCGCGCCACCGCGGGCGACAGCGCCGGCAGCGCCACCGCATCGCCGCGGATCTTGTCGAGGCAGCCGCGGCATGCCGGGCACGCCGCCAGATGCGCGCCGATCGCCGGATCCGGCGCCCCGAGCGCGAAGCCCTCGAGCCGGAGCCACGAGATCGGCTCGCCGATGCAGGCCGTCACGAGGCCTCCTCGCCGCGCAAGCGCGTCACCGCGTCGCGGATCCGCCCGAGCCGCTTGCCGACCGTCTTGCGCGACACGCCCAGGTGCGCCGCGATCTCCTCCTGGGTCATGTCGTCGACAAACCGGCACACCAGGACCTGCATGTGCGCCTCGTCGAGCCGATCGATGAGCGCGGCGAGGAGGCCTACCCCCACCACCTCGTCGTCGAGCCGGACCCGCCCGAGCGGCGCAGCGGCGGCGGGCTGGCGCTCGAGCAGCCGCGCCCGGGTGCGCCGGTCGCGCAGCGCGTTCAGGCAGCGGAAGGTCACCGCTTTGTAGAGGTAGGGGAGGTCCACGTCAGGGGTCCAGCTCGGAAGCAGCTCGATGAACAACGCATGCACGATGTCGACGGCGTCCTCGCGGCTTCGCAGCATGCGCTCGGCCTTGCGGACGAGGGCGGGCCCGAAGGCGCGATACGCCGACTGTGGATCAGCCGCAGGTGCCACCCTGAACGCCGACGATCAAGCAGTGGCCCGGGGCGAGAGAGCCGTCGACGGGGCAGTTCGCGTCACTGGTACAGCTGCGCCCATCGAAGCACTGGCGGCGCGGTTTGCCGAGGCACGCGCTGGACGCGCACTCGAAGTCGGTGGCGCAGGGCTCGCCACGCTCGCTGGTCTGGGAGGCCGAACTGCACATCGATGGTCCGTGGGACCACGCCTGGAAGCAATGTTGCCCGCTGTCGCACTCGGCGCCCGAGCGACAGATCGAGCACACGCCGAGCTGGCAGATGCCCGTCGTGCACTCGGCGGCGGCGAAGCACCCCTCGCTCAGCTCGCGCTTCCCGGGGGTGACGCACGCGAGCGGGACGCCGCGCTCCGGCGGCCCCGGATCGTCGAGCCCGCAGATCTGGCCGCCCGCACACATCGGCGCCAGCGGGTCGCACGCACCGCACGTCGAGGTGAAGAACGCGTCGACGCAGATCTGGCTCGCGCAATCCGCTGCCGTGTCGCAGAGCGCGCCCAGCGGTGCGGGTCCGCCGCGGATCGTCTCGGTGCCCGGGCACTCGAACGGCGGGAGCACGTGCGCGTACATCCGCGCGAGGATGGCCGTGCCGAAGTTGCGCATGGTGAACGCGAAGCGGATCCCGGTGAAGGGTGGCTCGACGGTGAACTGATACGAGACCGGCTGCCACGTCGTGGTCGCCAAGGGGAACGAGCGCTCGATGGTCCCGTCGCCGTAGACATCGACGTCGAGCGAGAGCTGCGCGCTCTCGACGACCTTCGCGATCAGGTCAAACCGGACGCACGCCCGACCGTGCGAGCTCACCGGCGTGAACTGCTCGATCGTGGTGTCCAGACTGCCGAAGCTCACCCCGGGGTCGCCATCGTGCCAGGTAGCCTCGCGGAAGATCTGGCCCCTCACCAGCTTCCACGCGCACAGCGAATTGCCGCACCAGAGGTCATAGCGGGGGTCGTCGATGGAGCCGCCGTCGCAGTCGGTCGCGCCGAGCTCTGCGAGAGCGATCACGAGGATGCAGAAGGACGCGATGCGCATGTGATCCTCAGGGGGCGTAGGAGATGCCGGCGGACAGGCGATGCCCACCGGCGGCGTGGGTCTCGCTCTCGCGATTGTCGATCAGCGGCGCGTACTCGTACTCATAGCCGAGCGAGAACCCCAGGCCGCGATTGCCTTCGACGTGCACGCCGCCGCCCATCGTCAGCACCCAGCCGAAGAACCGCTGGTCGGTGGGCCGATCATCGGCATCGCGAAGCTCGGTCGATGCGATGCCGAGGCCGACGCCGACCTGGCCGTAGAGGCCGCTGCGCGCGGCGGCCCCGCGACCGAGCGGCTGGAGGACGTGCGCCAGTGCACCGAGCGAGATCGTGTTCCAGCTGAACCGCATCGGCTTGCGCTCGGTGGCGAGCGACCACTCGGGCGAGCCCGTGTACGTCGCGAACCCGCCGACCCACAACCGCGGATCGATCCGCTGCGTCACCGCCAGCCCGAGGCCCGCGGTGACCCCGGACCGCTTGTAACCGAAGAGGTCGAGTGTTCGGGTGAAGGCGTCCGCGCGCTCGCCACCGGCGATTCCGCTCAGCTCGATGCGCATCGCACGCGCCGGCTCGGCGAACCCGCCCTTGCCCACGGCGACGATGATCGGCTCGTGCGTGCAGCGGTCGAGATCGAGGACCGTGCCGCCGGGCCCGACCTGGACCTCGCAGCGCTCGATCGCGCCGCCGCGACGGACCAGCACGCGGTAGTCGCCCGGCGCCACCGCGATCCGGACCGCGGCGCCGCGCGCCTTGTAGGTCTCGGCCACTACCGTGCGCGCGCGGCGATCCTCCACGAGGGTCTGGCCCTCGAGCGCGCCCGGCAGCTCGATCGCCGCGGTCGCGCCGCGCGGGAACGACAGCGGCACGTCGCCGTGGCCCTTGAGGTCGACCTCGAGGCTGACATGCTGGCCGCCCACCGCGGTCTCGGCGGTGGCCAGCAGCGTCTGGTGGTACGCGTAGCGGTAGGCCTCGTCGATCGTGACCTGGCCGTCGCGATCAGCGTCGCCCGCGCCGCGCAGGCCGACGAGCAGGTGGTGCGTGAAGTACGACGAGCCCAGCTGCTCGCTCTCCTGCGATAGCTCGGTGCCGCTCGACGACGCGAGCACCGCGATCCCGCTGGCATCGAGGTGCTGGCGCAGGTTGAACGAGAAGTCGGCCGCGGGCTGGGCGCCCTTGACGCGCGAGAACGCGCCGCTCTGGCAGGCATCGAGCACGACCACGGTGAGCGTCGCCGGGATCGCGAACAGCCGCTGGCGCAGCTCGCCGAGCGCAAGCTCGTCGGGCCCCAGGTCGAGCGCCGTCGAGCGCGCGTGGCCCGAGTAGTAGAACACCACGCGCGCCTGCCGCCCCGCGGCGCGGTCCGCGGCGACCCGCGCGCTCAGCCGGGCGAGGCGCTCGCGCAGGACGTCGGGCGTCGGGCGCACGACGATGTCGATCGCGTCGGCCGTGTAGCCGCCGAGCTCGACCAGCGTCGCCGCGACCCGGCGAGCGTCGTCCTCGGCGTAGCGCAGCGCGGCCTGGCCGGCGCCTCCGGAGTTCGAGCCGACCACGAGCGCGTACATCGCCACGCTGTCGGCCGGTGTTTCGGCGCGCGCGGCGCCCGGCGCGACCGCGACCGCCACCGCGAGACCAAGGGCACAGAATGCGAACGAGCCGTGCATGGATGCCTTTCGCGTTCCAGTAGTGACACGCGAACCCGAAATTTTGGGAACCCCTCCAGACCCCTGCAGCGGGGCGCCGCACACACTCCGGAAGGCAGTTCAGTCGTCGTCGGTCGTCAGGTGCACGGCGCGCCGGATGGCGCCCTTGCCGTACTTGGCCGCGAGCTTGTCGATCGTATCGCCCAGGCGCTCGCCGCGGGCGCGCTCGGCCTCGTCGAAACCGAGCTGGCGCGGCGCATCGCGCGCCTCGAGGTCGGTCGCCGCCACGCCGCAGAGCCGGACCCGGCCGCCCTTGCGCGGCTCGATCGCGACCTTGGCGAGCAGGTCGATCGCCGTGCGCGCGAGGACGGCGCCGTCGCTGGTCGGCACCTCGAGCAGGGTCCGCCGCGTGATCAGCCGGAAGTCGTCGTACTTGATGTGCAGCACCACCGCGCGCGCCCGCAGGTCGGCGGCGCGCAGCCGAGCGGCCACGCGGTCGGCCTGGTCGAGCAAGACCACCGCCAGCTCGCCCTTGTCGTCGATGTCGTCGTCGAACGTCTCGCGGTGGCCCACGCTGACCGGCGCGCGCTCGGCGACCACCGGGCGCGGATCCTCACCGCGCGCGAGGGCCGCCAGGTGGTGGCCGCTCAGGGCGCCCAGGCGGGCGACCAGCGCGCCCTCGGGATAGCGCGCCACGTCGCCGATCGTCTGCAGGCCCAGCTGGGCGAGCGACTCGCGCGTGGACTCGCCCACGCCCCACAGCCGCGTCACCGGCAGCGGATGGAGGAACGCGATCAGCTTCTCGGGCGGGACCACCCGCAGCCCGTCGGGCTTGTCGATGTCCGAGGCGATCTTGGCGGCCAGCTTGATCGGCGCGATCCCGACCGATGCGACCAGCGACAGCTGCTCGCGCACGCGGCGCTTGATCGCCCGCGCGATCGTCTCGCCGTCGCCGAGCAGCCGCTCGCTCGCGGTGACGTCGAGGAACGCCTCGTCGAGCGAGAGCCCCTCGACCTCGGGCGAGTAGTCGCCCAGGATCGCGAAGAACGCGCGCGATGCCTCGACGTAGCGGTCCATGCGGTGGCGCACCACGACCGCGTGCGGGCAGCGCCGGAGCGCCTCGGCCATCGGCATCGCCGACCGGATGCCGAACACGCGCGACTCGTAGGAGCACGATGCGACCACGCCGCGCCGCGCCGAGCCACCGACGAGCACGGGCTTGCCGCGCAGCGCCGGATCGTCCCGCTGTTCGACCGCCGCGTAGAACGCGTCGAGGTCGACATGCAGGATCGTCGTCACTACTGGAAGGATTGCAGCTTGGTGGTCGCGATCAAGATGATGGCGGCGACCGCGATGAGCAGCAGGCTCCATATCCACTGCGGGATGGTCGAGATCTCGCCCCGTCCAAACTTCTTAATACGGGCCCGCACCATGCCGTGGACCGCGAGCAACACGAGCACCAGGACGAGCTTGTAATGCAGCCATTTACCGATCTTGAACCAGCTGACGGCCGAGCCCGCCGGCCCCGATACGGCCAGCGCGACGCCGCACCCGATGGCCAGCAACGCCGCGATGTCCATCAGCATCGCCAGCGAGCGCTCCATGAGCGTCAGCTTCTCGTGCGCATCTTTCGGAGCGTGCGCGTGAAGCCGCAACAGCCAGTACACCGAGACCAGGCCGGCGATCCAGAAAAACAGGCCGATGAAATGCGCCGACAGGACCAGCAAATACGTCGAGGCCGACATTCCGCGAAGGTAACACCTATGCCGACATGCCGCTGGCCATCCGCACGCGGTAAGCTGCGGCGGCCGACGTGGCACGCGTTCTCAAGATCTATTTTCACGACGCCTGCTTCGATGGCACGACTTCGGCGGCGTTGTTCGCAGCGTTCTACCGGGACGTGATCGATCCGGGGGCCGTCGCACACCCTGTAGGCATGCTCCACAAGGACGGCAATCCGTTCGACGGGGTGCCGCTCGACGCCGACGACCACGCGTGCGTCGATTTCCGGTTCTGCGCCGATCCGAAGATGCGCTGGTGGTTCGATCACCACCCGACGGCGTTCCAGCCGCCGGAGCTGCGCGAGGTGTTCGAGCGCGAGCATCAGCCGACGTGGTTCTTCGACCCCTCGGCGGCGTCGTGCGCCGGCCTGATCGCGCGCGTCCTCGACAGCGGCTGGGGCTGGACCCCGCCGCCACACCTGGTCGAGGCCGTGCAGTGGGCCGACAAGATCGATGCCGCCAGGTTCGCGTCCGCCGCCGACGCGGTCGCGCTCGCGCTGCCGGCACAGCGCCTGGCCGCCTGGCTCGCCCACGGGCGCCGCCCGGGCGACACCGCGCAGTACATCGGCTGGCTCTCGCAGGCGCCGCTGGCCGAGGTCGCCGTCCGCCCCGAGATCGCCTCGGAGCTCGCCGTCGTCGAGGCCGAGCGCGCCAAGGAGCTCGGCGCGCTGCAAGGCCTCGGCGTATGGCACGGCGACGTCGTCGTGTTCGACCGGTTCGCCGAGCCCGGCGCCCGCAGCCCGGGCTTCCTGGCGTACCTGCTCTATCCCCACTGCCTGTACTCGGTCTCCGGCATCCAGACGCCACAGAGCATCAAGATCTCCGTCGGCGTGAACCCGTGGACCGACAAGCCGCGCCGCCACGACATCGGCGAGCTGTGCGCGCGCCACGGCGGCGGGGGCCACGCGGCCGTCGGCGGCGTCACCCTGCGCCCGGAGGAGCTCGCCCGCGCGCGCCAGACCATGGAGGCCATCGTGGCCGAGCTCGCGGACACCTGACATGGGCGCGCGACATCTACCGTACTGGCCGCCGGTCCCACGCCAGCTGACCCCACCGGCGACGTCGTTGTGGTTCAACCTGGTGGTCTCGGCGACCCGGTTTCCGGGCAAGCCGTGCGTCCAGCTCTACGACTCGACCCTCACGTTCGCCGACGTGCGGCGCGAGGCCGAGCGGCTCGCCGGGTACCTGCAACGCGGATGCGGCGTCCGGCGCGGCGACCGCGTCGCGCTCTATCTGCAGAACAGCCCGCAGTTCCTCATCGCCTACTACGCCATCCTGCGCGCCGATGCGATGGTGGTGCCGATCAACCCGATGAACCTGACGCGCGAGGTCGGCCACATCGTCGACGATAGCGGCGCGCGCGTGCTGATCGTCGCCCAGGACCAGCTGACGCGCGTGACGTCGTTCGTCGGAGCCGGCGGCGATCGCGGCCCTGGGCACCTCATCGTCGCCTGCTACGGCGACTACTTGACCGCGCCGACGGACCTCGATGTCCCGGGCTGGATCCGCGCTCCGCGCCAGGCCCACGCCGGCCGGAACATCACGCTGTGGAGCGACGCGATCGCCGCCGGTCTCTCGCCCGGGCCGCACCTCGCCGGTCCCGACGACCTGTGCGTCATGCCGTACACCTCGGGCACCACGGGCAACCCCAAGGGCTGCATCCATCGCCACCGCAGCGTGGTGTTCAACACCGCCGCGGCGCCGCAGTGGCATCGCGTGTACCAGGACGAGCGCTTGCTCTCGGTGCTGCCGTTCTTCCACGTCACCGGCATGCAGGGCGGGATGAACGTGCCGATCTTCACCGGCTCGACGATCGTGCTCTTGCCGCGCTGGGACCGCGACGTGGCCGCGGAGCTCATCCGGCGCTACCGGATCACCCAGCTCAGCATGGTGCCGACGATGGTCGTCGACCTGCTCTCGAGCCCCCACCTCGAGCGCTACGACCTCTCGAGCATCCGGCGGATCAGCGGCGGCGGCGCGGCGATGCCCGAGGCGATCGCCCAGAAGCTCAAGGACCTGTGCGGGCTCGATTTCGTCGAGGGCTACGGGCTCAGCGAGACCATCGCCGCGACCCACGTCAACCCGCCGCAGCGGCCCAAGAAGCAGTGCCTGGGCATCCCGTACTTCAACGTCGAGTCGCGCGTCGTCGACCCCGAGACCCTGGTCGAGCTGCCGCCGGGCGAGACCGGCGAGATCGTCTCGAGCGGGCCGCAGGTGTTCGACGGCTACTGGAACAACCCCGAGGCCACCGCGGCGTGCTTCGTCGAGCTCGACGGCCGCCGGTTCTTTCGCACGGGCGACCTGGGCCGCACCGACGAAGACGGCTACTTCTTCCTGGTCGACCGCCTGAAGCGCATGATCAACGTCGCCGGCTTCAAGGTCTGGCCCGCCGAGGTCGAGTCCATGCTCTACGCCCACCCGGCGATCCACGAGGCCGTGGTCATCGCCTGCAAGGACCCGCGGCGCGGCGAATCGGCCAAGGCCATCGTCGTGCTCAAGCCCTCGGCGCGCGGCACCGTCGACGAGGCCGAGCTCTTGCGCTGGGCGCACGACAACATGGCCGCCTACAAGGTCCCCGCGAGCTTCGAGCTCGCCGAGGCGCTGCCCAAGTCGGCCACCGGCAAGATCCTGTGGCGCGTGCTGCAGGAGCAGCAGGCCGCGCAGTAGCCGGATCGACCGGCCTGTCTGCGACGTGATCTCGCGTCTCGTCGTTGCAGACCGAGACCGGCGTCCGCTCGATCCTCTCGCGCAGGACGCTCGAGCGTCGTGTAGCTCGCCTCGCGGTGGTCGGGCACCTTGGGGTTCGCGCGGCCGGGCCGCCGAGCGGTCGCTCCGCGCTACTTGCGCGCGCGCTGGCGCTTCAGCCACGCGCGCCAGGCCTCGACGTCGGCCCCGTGCGTCTCGCCGGAGATCGCCTCGAGGATCTTGATCGCCGGCTCGCGGTTGTTCGGCTGCTGCATCGCCGCCATCGCGAGCAGGGTGTCGCCGGCCTCGCGCGCGATCCGCATGCGCTCGGCGGGCGAGGCGTGCTCTGCGATGTAGGCGAGCAGGTAGCCCGCCTTGTTGCGATCGGTCGTCGTCGGGAAACGCAGCGCGTGCAGCGCGGCCTTGAGCGGCACAACGACCGTGTCGGCGTCCTTCTGGATCATGACCAGCACGCGCACCACGTTGTTGCGGACGTCCGCGTTCGGGTCGTCGATCGACGGCAGGAGCGCATCGACGACCTCCGTGCGCTCCTTGCCGTAGGCCAGGACGAACGCGGCCGCCGCCCGCCGGTTCGCCTGGCGATCGCCGCGCAGCACCGCGGTCAGCTCCTTCATGTGGCCGGGCGCTTTCTCGATGAACGCGTCCTCCATGTGCACGAGGGCGGGGTGGTTGAACCCGAGCGCGCAGTGCATGCCGCCCTTGCAGGTGAACGGCGGCCTGAGCTGCCCGCTCTGCTGCAGCGGCCACAAGGCTTCCTCGTACGCGAGCCACGCTGCGATCAGGCCGTCCGGATCGGGCACGTCCTTCGAGGGCTCGGGCGCGAATTTCAGCCGCGCCGCATCCTCGCGTTCTACGACGTCGATCGTGATGAACACCTTCCCGGCATCCGGGCTGCTGGCGAAGTAGCTGATCGGCGAGACCTCGACGAACGGGAAGTGGTAGCGCTCCTTGAGCCGGTCGCTGGCCGCCTTCATCTGTGCGCCGAATTCCTCGGACCCGAACGCCACCTGGCTACCGACGACGAGCCCCGACGTCGCGATGATCTCCTCGGCCGAGGCATGCCGCGCCCCGAACACGTCGATGGCCGCCAGCGTCTTCGTGGGCGGCGCAGCCGGCGCCGTGGGCGGCGCGGGTGTCCCGGTCGGCGCCGCCGGTGTCCCCGCCGTGGCCGACGCTCCTGCCGCCGATGGGTCCCCCGCGCCGGTCGACACAGTCAATGGAGTCGATGGAGGCTTTGTGGACACGGTCGGAGACATCGGCTCTCTGGGTGCCGCGGCAGGCGGCGAAGCACAAGCAGCGATGAGCATCCAGCAGGTCGCGAGGCGAGGCGAGGGGACAATCAAGCGCGTCATGTCGAGTTACTACGATTGTAGTAGATCTACAGCGCGAATAGCAAAAGCCCCGGCAATTCTTGGCCCCTCGACGAGCTCGATCGATCACGCGCGCCACAGAATGGCACCTGGCCAGGACGTACGGCGGCCAGACGGCGAGCATCGTCGCCCGCCCCAGGCCAGCCAGCTCGGCGTGCATCCGTGGGCGCCCACGTGGGCGCGTTCTGCCCATGGGGCGGTCGGTGAGTGGTCCCGCTCGATCGGGCGCTCGGGCCAACGATGAGCAGATCGCGTGGCCGAGCTGTTCTCGTTCTCCCCGTCGGTGCGTGGAGCCGCAGCGCTCGATCGGGGCTCGAGCCAACGATGAGCAGATCGCGTGGCTGTGCTGTCCTCGTTCTGCCCGTCGGTTGAGCTCTCACCCCGTCGATCGGGCGCTCGAGCCAACGATGACAAGATCGCGTGGCCGGTCGGTGACCGGCGCTCGGCATGTGACCTGCGCACAGCATTTCGCCCGCGCCGCGGTGGTGCGCAGCTCACAGGCCTCGTTCTCGCCGCTCACCGCCCTAACGCTCGAGCCGACGCTCCATTTTCGGAGTTTGAAATTTTGAAGGAGAAGAATCGGAATGAGGCCCTCGCAGCACCAGCGCGCCTTCGTCGACGAACACGGATCGCCCAGCACCGGATCGCCCAGCACGGATCGCCCAGCACCGGATCGCCCAGCACGGATCGCCCAGCACCGGATCGCCCAGCACGGAT
>DATIPJ010000168.1:0-4874 GCA_035472155.1 Kofleriaceae bacterium | reverse complement strand
CGCGCGTGTCTCGCTCGCTGGTGAACCAGCTGACTCCCTGGCGCCTGCCGTCGGGGCCGAGGGTCGCCACGTAGCCGACCCGGGTCGAGGTGTCGCCCGGGGTGGCGCACGCACTGCCGGCGACGATGAAGCCGCCGCCTGCGCCTGCGATGACGTCGAAGACTTCGTCTTCGTCGCACAGATTGATCGCGACAGCCTCGTCGGTATGATCGAGCGCCGGGTCGCCCGCGAGCAGGACCATATCGATGTCGTGGGTCGTGAGCACGGTGATCTGGGTCAGCACGCTGACGCGATCGCCGTCGGCCCGGACCCCTTTCACCAGCTCCATGGCAGGCCCGCCGAGCAGGCCCGCCGGCCCCCGAGTCCCATCGGCGCCAAAGCGAGTGACCAGAACGTCGGCGGCACCGCTGGTGGCGGGCAGCGCGGTGCCAAAGCTCGCGGTGAATGCAGCGCGATCATCGGACCACAGCGTCATCGCCGTGACGGCGCCACCGTCATGGTCATTCGCGACGACGACACGGCTATCGACGAGCGACCGCTGGGCGAGGAGGTTCGGCGTCAGCGGCATCACCGGGCGCGACCACCGCACGCTCAGATCGGGGGCCAGCCGATAGAGCCGCAGATCCAGCGTGCTCGCGACGAGGAACAGATCTTCGCCGTCGCTGGCGCAGTCGATGTCGCTGCCGTACCGGTAGACGGCATGACCGCCGACGACCGGCGCGCCATCGTCGTCGATGTAGGCGGTGCGGACGACGCTGCCGTCGGCGGCGAACCGGGTCACTACCAGCGCTGCGGTATCGAGCCCGGCGGTGCTGGCGAACACGGCCAGTGTGACCTCGCCGCTCGGATGGCTGCACAGCGCGACGCGGTCGAGCCGGTTCGGCTTGAGGTCCGCGGGCCGGATGGTCGCTCGCGCCACGACCGCAACGGTTCCCAGCAAGGGCGCGAAGCGCTCGACGACCAGAGCGCGGTCCTCCAGCGCGGCCTCGGTCTCGTCGGCGTGGGCTGCCCAGAGGCTGCCATCGGTGGCGGCGAGCACGCCCAGCGCCCGGGTGCGGTAGGCCGAGCCGAGCGGCTGCGCGCGGCCGGGAAAGCCGGGCGTGGGCATCAGCTTGCCGTTGCCATCGGGGGGCGAGGTGTACTCGATCTGCGGCGCGTCCGCGGGCGCGGCGTCCGCGAGCGTTGCGGGCGCGTTGCTGCAGCCGCTGCAACCAAGGGCAGCGGCCAGAACCGAGGCGACGATCGATCGGTGCATGATCTCGAGTGAGTTCATCACCCCGACGGAGCGAGGGCAACGAGCTCGCCACTGTGAACAGTGGCAATCCGCGCCATACCGTGGTCAGCACGCTGGGACAGAACCTCCGTGCCTACCTGGCGCGTCGCTCGCGGCGATCCAGCTGCTAGCGCAGGACCTTGCACAGCGGGCCGTGGTAATGAAGCCGTATGTGGGGCGCCATGCTCGTGTCGTCGCTCGCGATCGCGTCGACCGCGGAAGCCGGCGTGTTTCGCGATCCGCAGAGCGGGATGACCATCGCGGTCGCCGGGCCCGATGCGGCGGTCTGCTATGTCCGGCCGAAGGAGCTGAGCGGCGCTGCATGCGCAGGCAAGAACGTCGAGGGCGTCGAGGCACGAGATAACCAGCATCTCGTGGCGTTGGTCGAGAGTTCGGACGCGAAGTACGCCGTCGTGGCGACGTGGCTCACCACATCCGTCGATGGACCGATCACGCCGGGCCGCGACACCGACAAAGTCTTTCGTGATGCACGTCAATGGCACGAGCACGATGGTTTCGAGCTGGTCGACAGGTACCCGCAGCTCGTGACCGTCGGTGGTGTCCAGCTCCTCACGTTCGCGATGAGATCACCACGCGATGGGATCCTCGTCGAGTACGTCGTGCGCACGGACGGACATCTGATCGTATTCCAGTTCGAAGGCGACGTCCCGTTGCAGAAGATGCGCGACCTCGCATCGACCGCGATCGTCACCCTGTCTCTGCCGGCGGCCAGTCCGTCGTCCGGAGGCTTGGCGATCGCCATCGCGAGCGTGCTGGCGGCGATGAGCTGCGCGCTGCTCGCGTCCATTGCGCTGCGCCTGCGACGCTCGCGTGTCGACGATGACGACGTCGAGCTGTGGGCGCTGCAGCAGCGTCGAGGCGGGGGATTGCGGATCGCCGCGGTCGGCTATGTGGTCTGGCTGCCCGCGATGCTCTGGCTGGTCGCGTATGCGAACTGGGACACCCATGCGCCGGTGACGCGCATCAAGCTCGTCGGTGGCGCCACGGTCGCGATCGGTCTGGCGTTGACGATCGCTGGATTCATCGCGATCCGGCGCGCGCGGCGCCGACCGCTCCCGGCCGCGATCGCCCGCAAGACTCAGCCTTAGCGCTTGCGTCCACCTTCTGGCACAGGCCCGGACTGGGTTTCGCCGCGAGCGCCTTCTTGCAGGCGGCCTGGCTCGTGTAGAACGACGGACCTTGCCCCGGAAACGCCTCGAAGAAGCGCGAACGGTACGCGCGTTGCTGGAATGCAGGTCATGTGCTTCAGCGGATCATGCGCAGTCGACATCGTCCGCTACTTCGCCATCCATACGGGCGCGCTGGGGCCGTCGTCATCGTTTACCTCGGCACCAGTACGCCGTTTGACAGTGCCCATGGATCACTTGCGCTGATGATGTTGCGTATTGCGTCAGGGTCGCGTTGCTCGAGACTCGTGTCCCAGAACCAGATCGACCCGTCGCGGCTCGCGGTGATCACGCGCGTGCCGTCGGCGCTGAATCTGGCATCGAGGAGCGCATCCGTGTGGCGGTCGAACGAGGCCAGCAGCTTGCCGGTCCGCTGGTCCCAGAGCTTCGCGGTGTGATCGGCGCTCGTCGTCAGCACGCGGTCGCCGCCGGGGTCGGGGCTGAAACTCACGGAAAGGATCATGTCCTTGTGTCCCTCGTACGAGGCGAGCAGCTTGCCTGTCGCGGCATCCCACAGGGTTGCCGTGTGATCGTCTGCAGCCGTCACGAACCGCGCACCGTCGGGGCTGAACCACGTGTTCAGCACGTTTCTCGTGCCGCCAGCGATCGAAGCGATGACCTTACCCGTCCGCGCGTTCCACACCTTCGCGGTCCTGTCGAGGCTCACAGTGACGACACGGTCACCCGTCCAGTCGAAGCCAGCCGCGGTGACGGGAGCGGTGTTCCCGTCGAGCTCCACGATGGTGCTGCCGGTGTCGACGCTCTTGATCTTCACCACACCGTACACGCTTTCCATGAGGACTCGCGTGCCGTCCTTGCTCACGCGAATTGGATGGTCCTCCGTGCTTCGGTCGAGGTCGAAGTCGAGCTTCGCGATGAGCGCACCGCTGGTCGCATTCCATATCCACAGGCGTCGGTCGGCGCTCGAGGTGATCAGGCGCGCGCCGTCCGCGGTGAACCCGGCCGAGGCGACCGCGCCGGTGTGATCGAGCGAACCGAGCAGCTTACCGGTCTTCGCGTCCCACCACTTGACCGTACGATCGGCGCTCGCCGTCGCGACACGCGCGCCCGCGGCGTCGAAGTTGACCGCGGTGACAGCGTCGCGGTGGCCGAGTGACGCGAGGACCTGCCCGCTCTTCGCATCCCACAGCGTTGCGGTGCTTCCGCCCTGCACTGTCGTCACGAGCATCGCACCGTCAGGGCTGAGCGCGCCGTGTGCGGGCTTGGTGGCGCTGCCAGCGAGTGCGACGTGCACGTCGCTTTGCGCGGCATCCCACAGCTTGGCCGCGCCGTCCGCACTCACGGTGAGGATCTGCGTACTGTCGGGGCTGAAGCTCACCGAGTCCACACCGTCGCGATAACCCTCGAACGATGCGAGCAGCTTGCCGGTACGAGCATCCCAGAGCTTGGTCGTGCGATCGTCGCTCGCGGTTGCGACGCGTGTGCCGTCCGCATTGAATGCCGCGGCGTTGATCGCGCCGTCATGACCGTCGAGCGATGCCAGCAGCTTGCCCGTACGGGCATCCCAGAGCTTGGCGGAGCGATCATCACTGGCAGTCACGATGCGCGTGCCATCGGGGCTGTACCCGACGACATGGACGTGGCCGGTGTGGCCGACCAGCGAAGCGACCAGCGCTCCGGTTCGCGCGCTCCACAGTCCTGCCGTCTGATCGTCACTCGCAGTGACGACCTGCGATCCATCGGGGCTGAACGCGGCCGAGATCACCTCACCACGATGGTCGAGGGAATGGAGAAGCTTGCCCGTCTGGGCATCCCACACCCTCGCCGTGTGGTCTTTGCTCGCGGTGACCACTTGCGCGCCGTCCGCGCTGAACGCGGCGGAGTACACGTGCTTCTGATGGCCCGCGAGCGTCGCGATCAGCTTGCCGGTCGTCGCGTCCCACACCGTGGCCGTGCTGCTCTCACTGGTGGTGACGACGCGTGCGCCGTCAGGACTGAACGCCGCGGACACCACCTCATAGGGGTGAACCATGGTGGCGAGGATCTTGCCGGTGCGAGCGTCCCAGACGCGCGCTGTCCGATCGGGGCTCGCGGTCACGATGCGTGCGCTATCGAAGCTGAACGATGCCGACTTGATCCGGAGATCGTGCTTGCTCAGCGTCGCTACGATCCTCCCGCTGCCGGAATCCCAGACCTTGGCGGTGCGGTCTGCCCCGGCGGTCACGACCCACCGGCCATCGGGACTGAAGGCGGCCGCGTAGACGTCGTCGCCGTGCTCGAAGGAAATCCGCTCCGCCTCGACGGAGCGCATGGCAGTGGCGAGGAGGAAGCGGAGCGCGACACCAGCGTGCGGCGCTTGTGCGTGCGCTTCGCTCAGGTAGGCGGCGGCACGAGCGGGTCGTCCCGCGAGCAACTCCTGTCGGCCTTGCTCCACGAGCAACGCGGCGAGCAGC
>DATIPJ010000167.1:0-9435 GCA_035472155.1 Kofleriaceae bacterium | reverse complement strand
CATCGGCGACAAGGTCGAGCTCGACATCAAGCGGGCCGGGATCGAGCGCACGATCATCCTCGAGCTCAGGCCGTGGATGCCGCTGGTCCCGCGCTCGCGCTACGACCAGGCGCCGGCGTACTTCGTGTACGGCGGGCTGGTGTTCCAGACCCTGACCCGCGACTACCTGACGACCTGGGACAAGTGGTGGAACAAGGCTCCCAAGGAGTTCCTCAACTACTACTACCTCGGGTACCGCTCCGCCGAGCAGCACGAGGTCGTGATCCTGACCCAGATCCTCGCCGACGAGATCAACGTCGGCTACGGCCACCTCTACAACGAGGCGGTCGCCACGCTCGACGGCCGCGTGCCGCGCGACATGCACGACTTCGTCACCCGGCTCTCGGGGGCGCATGGCGTCGTCGAGATCACCACGACCTCGGGCGGGATGATCATGCTCGACACGGAGGAGGTCCGCCGCGCGACCCCCCGGATCCTCGCGCGCTACCACATCCCGCGCGACCGCACGGTCGGCCTGCCGGGCAGCGAGCCGCCGCGGCCGTAGGCGCCGCGATCCGCTGGAGCCAGCTCACTGGAGCTCGACCAGCAGGTCGCCGGTGTCGACCGCCTGCCCGGCGGCCTTGTGGATCGCCGACACCGTCCCACCGCGCTCGGCGGCGAGCTCGTTCTCCATCTTCATCGCCTCGAGGACGATCACCGCGCTGCCCGCGGCGACCTGATCGCCCACCGCGACCAGCACCTTCACGACCTTGCCCGCGATCGGGGCGCGGATCGACTCGCCGCGCGCCACGGCCCGCGTGCCAGCGGCTGCCGCGAGCCGCTTGTGCAGCGCATCCTCGACGCGCAGCATCGCCTCGCTGTCGCCCACCGAGGCCGCGATGCCGCTGCGACGGCGATCGAGGTCGACCACGTAGCTGCGGCCGCCGATCACCAGCGACCAGGTGCCCGGGCGCAGCGCCCGCGCGTCGACCGCCTGCTCTGCGCCGTCGACCCACACGCGGAACCGGCCGTCGCCGTCGCTGCCCAAAGATGGCCCGTCGACGGTCACCGTATGCTCGCGGCCCTCGGCGGTGATGATCAGCTCGCGCTTCACGTCGCCGCCTTGTACCACCGCGCGGCGCGTTGCCACCAGACGCGGTTGCATGCTATCCGCGAGCATCCCGTGGCGCGCTTGGCCGATGTTCTTCAGGATCGACAGATCCTGGTCTGTGTCGGCTCCGGCGGGGTCGGCAAGACGACGACCGCGGCGGCGCTGGCCCTGGCGGCCGCTCGGCGCGGCAAGCGCACGCTGGTCCTGACCATCGACCCGGCGCGCCGGCTGGCCAACTCCCTCGGGCTCAAGTCTCTCGGGCACCAGGTCCAGCAGGTCGACCCCGCGCTGGTCCGCAAGGGCGCATCGAGCGACCGCGGCGAGCTGTGGGCGATGATGCTCGACCAGAAGCAGGCGTTCGATGAGGTCGTCGCCCGCCACGCCCGCGATCCGGCCGCGGTCCAGCGCATCCTCGCCAACCCGGTGTACGCCCAGATCTCGGGCTCGCTGTCCGGCGCGCAGGAGTACGCCGCCATGGCCAAGCTCCACGACTTCGACCGCTCGGGCGAATGGGGCCTGATCGTCGTCGACACGCCGCCGACCGCCCACGCGCTCGACTTCCTCGACGCGCCGGTGAAGCTGTCCGAGGCGATCGACTCGCCGGCGATCGAGTGGTTTCGCAAGCTGCAGGGCGACAGCGGCTCGCGCTGGTCGCTGGTCGGCAAGACCGGCTCCTACGTGCTCAAGCGGCTGGCCAAGTTCGTCGGTAGCAAGTTCATCGACGACCTCGCGGTGTTCTTCACCGAGTTCAACGACGTGCTCGGCGGCTTCCACCAGCGCGCCGAGGAGACGTTCGCGCTCCTGCGCCAGCCCCGGGTCGGCTTCCTGCTGGTCGCGAGCCCCGAACCGATGGCGGTCCGCGAGGCGCTCGCGTTTCACGAGCGGCTCGCCGCCGCGCAGATGCCGTTCGTCGGCTTCGTCGTGAACAAGGTCTACACCGCGCGGCCGCTGCCGCAGGGCACGGCCGCGCGCCAGATCGAGGACGCCCTCGCGGCGCATCCGGGCGTCGCCAAGCTCCAGCTCTCGGGCACCACGCGGGCGATGGCAGCGCAGGCCCTGCTCGCAGCGCACGCCGACATCGAGGCCCTCGCGGTCGCCGACAAGCGCGCGGTGGACCAGATGCGCGCCGCCGGCGGCCCCTCCGCCGCGATCGTCCAGGTCCCGCTGCTGCGCGACGACGTGCACGACGTCGACCGCCTGATCTCCCTCGAGCGCTACCTGCTCGCCGACGGCACGGGCGCCACGCCGTCCGCGGCCGCTCGCTCGCCCGCCGGCTGACGCGTCGCAGGTCAGGGGCGCGGCTTACCGGGCTGCGCGACCGTCATCGCCGTCCAGACCTCGCTCGCCAGCGCGTCCGCCGACCATGCCGGCGCGCCGAGCACGATCACCAGCGACGGCCCGCGCCGCTCGAGCCAGCTCACCGTGCCGTCGACGCCGAACAGCCGCATCCGGTTCGACGTCTGCTCCACCGTCGCGCCCACGACCGAATCGGCGAGCGCCTTGCCCGCCGCCTCCGCCGCCTCGATCGCGTCCGCCTCGCTGTCCCACTCCGTGCGCGCGACCCCGACCGCTTTCGCCGCACGCCGGTTCCCCGGCCGCGCCAGCACGATCACGCGGTCGCCGCCCCACCCCGCCGCTGCCTCCTCGGCCGCGAGCTCGTCGACGCCGTGGCTGCGCAGCCACAACCCGAAGCCGAGCTCGCCCCACACCGTCGAGTGCGCGATCGCGAATCCCGGCAGCGCACGCGGCATCGACGCCGCGATCGGCACCGGCACGTCGTCGGCAAAGTACAGCTCGGGGTGCAGGATCTGCTCGGTCGACCGCGGCGGCCGCGCGAACGCCGCATCGACCGCGCTCCACGGCTGCCGGCGGCGCAGCGCCGCGACGAACCCGAATCCCGCGCGATACGGAAACAGCATCGCCTCGCGAATCGCCAGCGGCGCCTTGTCGATGTGGTCATTGCCCGGCCCGGGCGCCGACATCCCCTTGGCGATCGCCGTCGCGATCTCGGGGTTCGCCCAGTCCACCTTGGCGCGGTTGCGCGCCACCATCACCTCGATCATCAGCGCGATCCCATCGCCCTCGACGAGCGCGCGCCGCGCGACCGCGGCGTCTCCCTCGGAATCGGGCAGGTCCTCGAAGCGATGCAGATCGAACGACTGATCCTGCAGCCCGTGATCGAGCTCGTGCGCGAGCACCATCTCCGCCCAGCCCGGGTCATCGCCCGCCGAGCGCGAGATCGTCAGTTTCTTCGTATCCGGGTCGTAGTACCCCGCGATCTGCTCGGTCAGCAGATCCACGATCATCGACTCGTAGTCGAGCCCGGGCGGAATCATCCCCCAGCGCTCGAGCGCGAACGCCTCCGCCGCGCTCTCGGCCGCGGTCTTCTCCTCGGCCGCCATCTTCACCAGCCGCGCGCGCAGCTCGTCTCGATCGACCACCTCGTTCGGAATCGGCCGCTTCAACGGCAGCCCGCGCACCCGCGCCACCTCGCGCGACACCGCGTCGATCCGGCGCAAGAGCGCCGCGAGCGCATCCGGATCGGCCTCTGCCCGCGCGCCCCACGCGACCGCGATCGCCGCCGCCGCGACCATCGCAACCAGAAGCGCGCGCGCCATCACCCCAGCGTACACGACCGCGCGCACCGCGCCAGTTGCGGTCACACCCGTCGCGACAGCACGATCGCTCCGTCGGGGCCGCACAGCACGTCGTCCTCGATCCGCACCCCGAACTGGTCGGGTATGTAGATCCCCGGCTCCACCGTGAACACGAACCCGGCCTCCAGCGCCTGCGTGTTCCCGCGCACCAGATACGCCGGCTCGTGGCCATCCATCCCCAGCCCGTGCCCCAGCCGATGCGTGAACCGTGCGCCGTAGCCCGCCTTCTCGATCACCTCGCGCGCCGCGCGATCGATGTCCTGCGCCGCGACCCCCGGCCGGACCTTCGCGATCGCCGCGCTCTGCGCATCGTGCACCACCCCGTACACCTTCGTGAACTCCGCCGACGGCGCGCCGGCAAACCACTGCGTGCGCGTGATGTCCGACCAGTAGCCATCCACCTCGCACCCGCCATCGATCAGCACCACCATGCCCTCGCGCAACTCATCCCCGCGCGAGCGCCCATGGGGCAGCGACGACAGCGCCCCGAACTGCACCAGCGCATAGCCCTCGTACCCGGCGCGCCGCATCTCCTCGGCGATCCCGCGGCTGACCTCGCGGTCTCGCATCCCGGGCCGCAGCCCGGCAAACGCCGCATCGAACACCTCCTGCGTCACCGTCACCGCGCGCCGGATCCGCGCCAGCTCCTCCTCGTCCTTGTGCAGCCGCAGCCGCTCGAACACCGCCGTCCCATCCATCAGCTTCGCTCCGGGGACCGCCCGCCCGAACGCCAGCGCCGTCTGATACTCCGTGTGCGGCTCCACCAGCACCTTCGCCCGCGCATGCGCCGCCCCGAGCGCCTCGCGCGCGATCACATACGGGCTCTCGTGCTCCTCCCACGCGCGGACATTCTTCACGCGGGTCTGCCGATGCATCCGCTCCACCTCGAACCCGGGCGCGACCATCATCGCCTCGCCGTCGACCGGCAGAAACAGCGCGATCAGCCGCTCGCTCCGCTCGACCCGCCCGCCGGCCAGATACGCAAACGACGTCGTCCCGCTCGTCATCATCACCAGGCTCGCCCCGGCATCGCGCGCCAGCTTCCGCAGCCGGTCCTGCCTCCTCGCAAACACGCCGTCATCGAGCGGCTCGAGCGGCGCCAGCGGCGGACGACCCGGCTTCGCCGCGGCCGGCACGGCCAGCGTCGCGCCCGGCGCCGCGCCCGGTCCCGACGAGCCCGCTGGTACCGCCGCGGCCGATGCGCCCGGCCCGCTGGCCGCGGCCGCGCCGGCCGACGCGCTACCCCCCGCGCCACTCGTCGAGCCCGAGCCGCCGGCCGTCGCACCTGGGCCCTCCGACGCTTGCCCCGGCGATACCGGCGCTGGACCTGCGCCCGACCTCGCACAACCCGGAATCACGGCCAGTGCGGCGAGGCCGCCGAGGATCTCGCGTCGCGCGATCACGTTCGACATCGCGCGCATCCTACCTGAGCCGATGCGCGTCGTGCCTTGCCGATGTCATTCCCTCTCGGCGCGACCGGCCCGATGGACCGGTTCGCCTCGCTCGTCTCTGCGGACCCGTCCGCTCAGCAGGGGCCCGAGGTCGCTCGTCTCGTGCGTCAACGTGAACCTCGGCACCGCCACCACCGCACCCGTCGCTGTGTAGCAGCGCACTGTCGTCGTCCCGGTCGTCACCGGCGGCGCGCCGCCCGCGGTCAGCGTTTCGACCGTTCCCGGTGAGCACCTTCGTCGGCGAACACCTCGCCAATGAACGCCTTCGGGCGATGAACACCTCCTTCATTGACCGTCATCGTCGAGTGGCAATCGACGGCACAGCGTCGATTTTTGTTGACTGGCTTGACTGACACTCCGCCGCGAAGATGAGGAATCGAATCATGACTGGCCCCAGCGCGCGCCTGCGTTCGCTATGCGCGCAAGGCGACGATGTGGGATCGATTTCTTGGTGGCCGACGCGAATCGTTGCACAGCGCGCATCCTGAGAAGGCCCATTTGTGCGTGATAGAAGGGGTGCGCGAACGACCAGGAGATTGGCAATGCTGCGTGACGGAGTTGAAGAAGCGGTAACCGAAGCAGGGAGTGTTGATTCCGCGCCCGCGTGGGCGCCGGACGGTCGATCGCATCGCGCGGAGCGTGCAAGACCCACTCGCAGCCGCCAGACGAGATCCAAGGACGCTCGTTTAAACGAAGCCAAGGAGGCGCGTCGTCCACTGCGTCGCAAGTCGCAACAGCCGGATCGGACGGAAATGAGTCGCGAAACCGCTCGCGAAACGCCGAGTCATCAGACGGAGCCGCGCTGGCGCGTGGTCGATCGGGCGCTGCGCGAGATCGCGGCACGGCGCGCGGCGCTCGATGCGGAAGAGGCGCAGTGGCTGCGCGAGGCGGAGGCGCTTCAGATCTGGCGGCAGCTGGGGATGGTCTCGGCGCTCGATTACCTGGAGCGCGTACTCCACTACTCGCCGCGCACGGCGCAGGATCGACTGCGGGTGGCGCGGGCACTCGGGTCGTTGCCGAAGCTGACGGCGGCACTGGCGGATGGCAGGTTGTCGCATTCGGCGGTGCGTGAGCTGACGCGTGTGGCGACGCCGGCGACCGAGGCGAAGTGGCTCGCCGAGGCGATGGGCAAGAACCTGCGCCAAGTCGAGGACATGGTGGCGCATCATCGCCCCGGCGATGGGCCTGACGACCCACCTGATCCCGAGCCGCGGATGCATGTGGTCCGGTTCGAGCTCTCGGCCGAGACGTATGCGCTGCTGCGCCAGACGCGCGTCGTGCTCGACAATGAGCACGGGACGAATCTGTCCGAGGACGCGTTTGTCACGGCGCTGTGCAGCGCAGTCCTCGATGGCGCACCGGGTGCGGAGCCCACGGGACGGGCGAAGTTTCAGATCGCGATGACCGTGTGCGAGCGCTGCCGCAAGGGCTGGCAGGAGGGCGCCGGTGCACAGATCGTCGTCGAAGACGCGGCCATGGAGCGCGCGCGCTGCAATGCGCAGTATATCGGGT
Source organism: Kofleriaceae bacterium (assembly GCA_035472155.1). Taxonomy (GTDB): domain Bacteria; phylum Myxococcota_A; class Polyangia; order Haliangiales; family Haliangiaceae; genus JABFXX01. The sequence continues at coordinate 2,725 of DATIPJ010000167.1, read as the reverse complement.
CGATCGATGGCGCGACGCCGGAGCGGGCGTACCAGGACATCCCGCCCAGCGTGGAGCGCTTCGTGTGGCGTCGCGATGGCGGCCGTTGTCGTGTCGAGGGTTGCCGCTCCGCGCGCGGCATCGAGATTCACCATATCGTGCATCGCGCCGACGGGGGCACGCACGAGCCCTCGAACCTCTCGCTCCTGTGCTCAAGCTGCCACGCGGCGCACCATCGCGGCACCCTGACGATCACAGGCACGGCCGATCATCTCGTGGTCCATCGGCCTGGTCAACCGGCTCTGGCGGTGCGTGGCTCGGCCGCCCGTAGGTACGCCCAAGTCGTGGGCGCTCGGATCCCGGCGGCAACGACAACGCCGGCGCCGACGCCTCCGATTGCGGGGCGGAATGCAGAGGTGGGCGCTCAGGCATCGGCGGCGAACACGCCGGTGCTACCGCCGGTGTCTCCGGCCGGGAGGCCGAACGCCCGCGTGGCCGCTCAGACATCGGCAGCGAGCACGCCGGTGCTGCCGCCGGTGTCTCCGGCCGAGCAGCCGAACGCCCACGTGGGCGTGAGCAAACTGGATGCGGCGATCGTTCGCACGCAAGCGAAAGAAGCGCTCGTTGGGCTCGGCTGGAAGCCGGCGATTGCAGGGCCGGCGGTCGCGTCGGCGGCAGCCGCGCTGCTGGGTGAGGTCACACTCGAACGACTGATCTTCGAATCGCTGCGACGATGTCCGATGCCGAAGGCGTGAGATCACGGCGATCGCTCATTTCAGCGTACGGTTCGGCGCCCAGTCGCCGCACGGCGGATGCCGATGCCGATGCCGATGCCGATGCCGATGCCGATGGGCGCACACAGCACGCGGCGCATGGCGTGGGTACGGTGCAGCACGCGCAGGGCGTAGGCGCATGGGTGCGGTCCCCTGGGTGCGCAGCGAGCATGTGCTCTTCCAGGGTGCAGCACGCGCATGGCGATCCTCCTCTCCGGTTCTCCTCATTCAATTTGAATCTCCGAAAATGGAGCGTCGGCTCGAGGATTAGGACGGTGAGCGGCGGAACGAGGCCTGTGGAGCTGCGCACCACCGCCGCACGGGCGATCCGTTGTGCGCAGGTCATAGGCCGAGCGCCGGTCACCGGCCAGCCACGCGATCTACTCATCGTTGGCTCGAGCGCACGACGAACGGGCGAGCGGACCGTGAACGGGCGAGCGCACGGCGAACGGGCGAGCGGACCGTGAACGGGCGAGCGCACGGCGAACAGGCGAGCGGACCGTGAACGAGCGAGCGCATGGCGAACGATCGAGCGCATGGCGAACGCGCGAGCGGGCGAGCGGACCGCGAAACGATGCGAGCGCATCGCAGCTAGCGAAGCGCGTTGGCGTCTGGTCGCAGATCGAGCGTGCGCGCGAAGGAGCGCAACGTCGACGCGGAACCCGTGGAGGACCGGTCGCATGGCATGCGAGGCGCAGTGCGGGCCGCATGCTAGGGTGCCCGCCCGATCCGATGTGGAACGAGCTAGCGCGAGCGCTTGCGACCGGCGATGCGGTGATCGCGCATGGCGCGACCGCCGGCTGGTCGGCGTGGCTTGCGGCGCAGCTGCCGGAGCTCGGCGATGAGCTGGTGGTGGTGGTGGTGCCCGATGACCAGGCCGCGCGGCGGCTCGAGGCCGACGTGCGGTTTTTCCGCGGAAGTGCGTATGATCCGGCGGCCGCGCTCGACGAGATCGCGCTGCTGCCCGGGATCGATGTGCCGCCGTATGCGGAGTTGTCGCCCGATCGGACATCGCTCGTCGATCGGGTTGCCACGCTGTACCGGCTGGCGCAGCCGGCGCTGGTGCCGCGCATCGTCGTGACCTCGGCGGAGGCCTTGGTGCGGCGGACGGTTGCGCCCGCGGAGCTCGCCTCGCGCGGCACGACGCTGCGCACCGGGGCGATGGTCGATCGCGACGAGCTCGCGGCGCTGCTGGTGGCGGGCGGGTGGAGCCGAACGCCGGTGGTCGACGAGCCCGGGACGTTTGCGGTGCGCGGCGGCGTGATCGATGTGTACACGCCGCTCGCGCCGCACCCGGTGCGCATCGAGCTGTTCGGCGACGAGATCGAGAGCCTGCGCTGGTTCGAGGCCGAGTCGCAGCGCACGTTGCGGCCGGTCGATTGGCTGCATCTTCATCCGGTGCGCGAGACGATCAACACGGGCAACCGAGATGTGCGCGCGCGGCTGCGCGAATATGCGGACGAGATCGCGCACCCCACGAAGGCGACGCGCCGGCTGATCGAGCAGCTCGAGGGTGGCGAGATCTTCGTCGGCATCGAGGCGCTCACGCCGGCGTTTCACGATGAGCTCGTGGCGCCCGCGGCGTATGTCGCCGCGCACCCGCAGGCGCGCTGGCTCGTGGTCGATCCCGAGGCGTGCCGGCGCACGGTCGCCGACGCGTGGGCCGACGCCGAGGCGCGGTGGACCGAGAAGCAGGGCAGCCGCCAGCTCGCGTATGCGCCCGCGCGCCATCTGGTCGACGCCGGCGAGCTCGGGGCATTTACCGCCCCGCGCCGGATCGAGCTGCCCGCGCTGGAGCTGCATGACACGGGTGGCGTGCGGCTGCGCGTCGAGGTCGACGACCTGCGCGTGCTGCGCCAGCTGCTCGATCACGCGCGCACGTTCGGCGACACCGAGCATGCGGCGCCGCTCGCCGAGGCGCTCGGGCGGTGGCGCGCCGACGGCCTGCGGGTGGCCATCGCCTGCGATTCGCA